>CAYRYO010000040.1:0-14963 GCA_964428475.1 uncultured Tissierellaceae bacterium | reverse complement strand
ACAATACAGAGGAGGAGTGATTATATGAAAAGATTTATTTACCTAGTAGGTATGCTTATATTGCTATTAGCTTTGGGAGTAGGATGCACAAACAGTGAAAATGACCCAGATAAACTAGATGAAGGTCAAGTGACTATAGACGAAGATGAATTAGATTTGGAAGAAGATGAAGAAACCACAGCAGAAGAGATAATAAAAGACTTTGAAAACAAATTAGAAAGCTCTTTAAATGATGCTGGAACTTTGATAGAAAAGAAAATGGAGAAGTTGTCAGAAATAGAAGTAGACCAAATGGTATTGAATTTAATGAACAAGACAGAAGAAAATATAGATGAAATAAGACAGAAAATCCAAAATATCGATGTGAAAGATGAACTTAGACATGCATTTGATGGAGATTTATATCTTACACAGGATCTAATAAATAACTTGCAAAATGATGATCTTCGTAAAGAATTAAATAGGCTGCAATCTGAAAATTATAGACTTATTAATCTAGAGGGAGAATATTATCCTATTGTAAACTATGAAGGATTTAAAAAATATGATGGGCATGTTTCGGATGAAGTTAGAGATTATATAGATTTAAAAGCAAGAGATTCTAATAAATTAGTAGCACTCGATGCAGCTATATATATATCATATGATGAACTTGCAGATAGAATAGTCAAGACTGAAGACTATATTAAGAAATATGGTGAAGGCGATAGATATGGAGAAGCTTTAAATATGTATAGAAACAAACTCCATATGTATCTGTTAGGAACAGATAACACGCCTATCACAGATGTAGGTTCAAATAAGATAAAAGAAGAAGTGATGGAGAGCTATAAAGAGACAGCCTTAATAAGAGATTCATCAACTGGATTTATAGTAGGAAAGTATATAAATATAATTGCCTCAAACAAAGGTGTAATAGATGATGATGTTAGAAGTAAAGGCCAAATGCTATTGGAAGAGGCGACGGAATTAATAGGAACAGGCAAGTAAAAAAGATGAAGGTTTAAATAATTTTAAAATATGTCTTGCAATTTATATTAACCTAGTATATAATGACTAATTAATATCTAAAAAAGATATATCATAGAAAATATCAAGCAAATATAAAAATTAAAGATTAAAGATCTATTGATTGGAAGAGTAGATATAGGGAAGTTTAAAGCGAGTTAGAGTAGAGTGTGAGTCTAACAAATGAAACTATATCGAAGAGAGCCCATGAAGATTGTCGGTGAGAGCCGTTAAAAGTTAGAGTGGAAATATTAAATTATTTCAATTAGAGTGGTACCGCGAATATCCTTTCGTCTCTTTGTAGAGATTGAAGGATATTTTTTATTTTAATATAAAATTGGGAGGGGTTATTTAATGAAAAGGACAAATGCCGTTATAATGGGGGGAGTAACTAGGGATATTCATTCATTTAATACTTGTTTTAGGAGAATGAAATATACAGTAGCTAGAATATGTATTAAAAGATTTAAAAATTAAAGATTAAAGATCTATTGATTGGAAGAGTAGATATAGGGAAGTTTAAAGCGAGTTAGAGTAGAGTGTGAGTCTAACAAATGAAACTATATCGAAGAGAGCCCATGAAGATTGTCGGTGAGAGCCGTTAAAAGTTAGAGTGGAAATATTAAATTATTTCAATTAGAGTGGTACCGCGAATATTCTTTCGTCTCTTTGTAGAGATTGAAGGGATTTTTTTTATTTTAACTAAAAATTAGGAGGGTTTATTTATGAAAAAGACAAATGTAATTATAATGGGAGCCGCAGGTAGAGATTTTCATGTATTTAATACTTACTTTAGGGATAATCAAGCATATGATGTGGTTGGGTTTACTGCTACACAAATACCAAACATAGATGGGAGACAATATCCAACTGAATTAGCAGGAAAACTTTATCCAGATGGAATTTCTATTTATCCTGAAGAAGATTTAGAAGAACTAGTAAAAGACAAAGGGGTTACACAGGTAATATTTGCATATAGTGATATTTCACATGAGGATGTTATGCATAAGGCTTCAACAGTTTTGAGTACAGGTGCAGACTTTAGATTAATGGGGCCTGAAAATACAAGTGTGGAGTCTACAAAACCAATCATATCAGTATGTGCAGTCCGAACTGGAGTAGGGAAAAGTCAAACGACAAGAAGGGTATCGGATATTCTTAAAAAAATGGGTAAAAAGGTAGTTGCCATTCGTCATCCTATGCCTTATGGAGATTTAAAGGAACAAATTTGTCAAAGATTTGCATCATATGATGATTTAGATAAACACAAATGTACTATAGAGGAAAGGGAAGAATATGAACCACATATAGATAATGGAATAATAGTTTACTCTGGTGTAGACTACGAAGTAATACTAAGAGAAGCTGAAAAGGAAGCAGATATAATACTTTGGGATGGGGGAAATAATGATTTTTCTTTTTATAAATCAGATTTGAATATAGTATTGGTAGATCCCCTACGAGCAGGGCAAGAAATTAATTATCACCCTGGAGAGACAAATTTAAAGATGGCGGATGTAATAGTTATAAATAAAATAGATTCTGCAGATAAAAAGGGTGTAGAGATAGTAAGAGAAAATATAGCAAAATACAATAAAGATGCAAAAATAGTAGAAGCAGCATCTCCAATCAAAGTAGAAGATGGGGATGCAATAAAAGGGAAAAAGGTTTTAGTAATAGAAGATGGGCCTACACTAACTCATGGGGGAATGAAATATGGTGCAGGCATGGTAGCTGCAAATAAATATGGTGCCAAGGAAGTAGTAGATGCAAAGCCTTATGCAATTGGTAGTATAAAAGAGACATATGAAAAATATAGTCATCTAGAAAATATACTTCCAGCTATGGGATATGGAGACAAACAAGTAAGTGAATTAGAAGAAATGATAAATGAAATTGACTGTGATCTAGTGATTTCTGGAACACCAATAGATATTACAAGAATTGTAGATACAAATAAAAAGATAGTAAGGGTAGCTTATAGTTTACAAGAAATAGGAGATCCAAACTTAGAAGATATATTAAAGGATTTTATTTAGGGCAGTACTTAGGGTGGTAAGAATATATTAAATATTAAAAATATTTTCTTGACATATAGGTTTATTGATGGTAGTATCATTTATAATATAATAAAAAGACTAGGAAGAGGAAAGTAGGTATGTGAATACTCATACAGAGAGCCCCAGTAGGTGAGAAGGGGTAGAGAGATAGCAAACTGAAAATGGCCACGGAGTCTGAATGTCGAAGGGAAACTTTAAACATTCACGTATGCATACGTTATAGTGCTAAGATATTAATGGATTTTTTCCTGCGTATCTGATGAGGTATTGTATCGTAAGATCAATATAAACTTAGGGTGGTAACACGAAGCTTTCGTCCCTTTGCATTTTGCAAAGGGGTGAGGGCTTTTTTTATTGTAAATAAATATATTTAAATATAACAGAGGAGGTAATTGAAAATGAGAAAAGAAACGATTTGTGTACAAGGTGGATATAAACCAGACCAAGGAGAACCAAGAGTATTACCAATAGTACAAAGCACAACCTACAAGTATGAGGATCCAGATTTTTTAGCAGATTTATTTGATTTAAAGGAAGAGGGACATATGTATAGTAGAATTAGCAATCCCACAGTATCTGCTTTGGAGGAGAAGGTCAGCCAGCTAGAAGGTGGGGTAGGAGCTTTAGCAGTAGCATCAGGGCAATCAGCTACCTTACTAGCTATACTAAACATATGTGGAAGTGGCGGACATATATTGGCATCATCAAATGTGTATGGTGGAACATTTGCATTATTATCAACTACACTCAAAAAAATAGGAATAGAATCAACCTTTGTAGATCAAGACTTAGAACTAGAAAAACTTATAACTTATGTTAAGCCAAATACAAGAGCAATCTTCGCAGAAACTATTAGCAACCCATCTCCAAAGGTATTGGATTTTAAAAAGTTTTCACACTTAGCAAAGAAAGTAGACTTACCACTTATTATTGACAATACATTTGCTACACCATATTTATGCAATCCTTTTGAATATGGGGCTAATATAATCATACATTCTGCAACTAAATATTTAGATGGTCATGCCACTAGCCTTGGCGGAATAATAGTCGATGGTGGAAATTATAATTGGGACAATGGAAAGTTTAGAGAACTAACAGAGCCAGATTTAGCTTATCATGGCATTCAATATGTAAAGGAATTCAAGGAAAAGGCCTATATAACAAAGGCAAGAGTACAGCTATTAAGAGATATTGGAAATTGCCTTAGCCCATTTAATGCTTTTTTAATAAATCTAGGTACGGAGACTCTACATTTGAGGATGAAACAGCATAGTGAAAATGCTTTGGCCCTAGCAAAATATTTAGAAGCACATGATAATGTTAATTGGGTTACCTATCCAGGTTTAGAATCCAATCAAAGTTACGATTTAGGGGAGAAGTATTTACCTTCAGGCGCTAGTGGGGTTTTAGCTTTTGGAATTAAAGGTGGTAGAGAAGGAGCTAAAGAATTTATAAAAGGTATTAAATTAGCTAGTCTAGTAGTGCATCTAGGAGATGCAAGGACATCTGTACTTCATCCAGCAACCACAACCCATAGGCAGTTATCGGATGAAGAATTGAAAGTAGCGGGCATTGGAGCAGATATGATTAGAGTTTCTCTTGGTATTGAAAACATTCAAGATATAATAGAAGATTTCCATATAGCATTGGGGGGTTAGATCATGGGAGTAATAGTCAATTCTAAGATTTCGGCAATAAACTTATTAGAACAAGAAAAGATTAATGTTAATAAAGTAGATAGGCTCAATGGGTTGCCAAAAATATTAATTTTAAATTTAATGCCAAATAAAGCAGATTCTGAATATCAACTTTTAAAGTTACTAGGAAATAGCCCTATAGATGTAAAAGTGGATTTTTTGTATACACAGACATATGAACCCCAAAATACAAAGTTAAGTTATTTAAAAGAAACTTATAAGACTTTAGATAAAATAAAGGATGATAATTATAATGGCATGATAATAACAGGTTCACCCTTAGAATTTGTAGACTTTGATGATATAGAGTACTGGGGAGAATTACAAGATATAATGGATTATGCTAATGAAAATGTAAAGTCTACTATTTATCTATGTTGGGCGGTAGTAGCTGGTCTTTACCATAACTATAAAATGCCAAAGCATATAGTTGAAAAAAAGGTAGTTGGAGTTTTTGAAAACAAAATAATAGAGAAGTCTTCCCCTTTATTTAGTGAATGTGGAGACAATATATTATCTCCACACTCCAGATACTTTCAAATAAAGGAAGAAGATATAGATAAAATAGAAGATTTAGATATCCTATCTGGGTCAAGGGATTCAGGGATACACATGGTAGCTAAAAGATGTGGCAAACAGATATATATTACAGGACATCTTGAATACTGCGGGCTTACATTAAACAATGAATATAAAAGGGATTTAGAAAAAGGGATATCACCTGATTTGCCAAGAAACTATTTTCCGAATGATGATACTAGATTACAACCTAAAAATACTTGGGGTAGGGATTCACAAAAGATTATAGATAATTGGATAACAAACTATTTAATATAGAGAGGAGATATAATTATATGATAAATGTTGGCTTATTAGGTTTGGGCACAGTAGGAAGAGGAGTAGTTAAAATAATGGAGGATCATAAAGACTATTTAGAAAAATTACTAAAATCAGAAATATATATATCTAAGATTTTAGTAAAGGATTTGGACAAGAAAAGGGATATAAAGATAGACAAAAGTTTATTAACAATAGATCCTAGTGAAATTATTGAAGATAAAGACATAGATATAGTAATTGAAACCATGGGAGGATTAGATGAAGCTTATTTTCATATTAAGGAATCATTAAATAGAGGCAAACATGTTATAACTGCCAATAAGGCTGTAGTTTCAAAATATTTAGAGGAATTGACAGGCTTAGCAAAAGAAAAAAACAAGGCTTTTCTCTATGAAGCTAGTGTAGGTGGTGGAATGCCAATCATAAAGCCACTAAAAGAGCAAAGCAATATAAATGATATACAAGAAATCAAAGGTATATTAAATGGAACTTCAAATTATATATTGACGAAAATGGTGTCGGACAATATAGGATTTAAAGAAGCATTGGCAACAAGTCAAGAACTAGGGTATGCAGAAATGGATCCTACAGATGATATTGAAGGCTATGATACTAGAAGAAAACTTAGGATTTTATCTTCGATAGCATTTAAAGGTAAAATAGATGAAGAAGAAATATCTTGCAGTGGAATTAGCAATATAAATAGTAATGATATAAGAAACATTAAGACATTGGATTGTACTGTAAAATTGTTGGGGAAGACAGTTAAGAAAGACAATAAATACTATTCATCTGTAGAGCCAGTTGTTTTGAAAAAGGATTCATTTCTTGGCAAGGTTGATAATGGCAATAATTTAGTTTCATTTCTAGGAAATAGAGTAGGAGAATTAAGGTTTTATGGGGAAGGTGCTGGTAGTTTACCTACAGCCAATGCAATATTTAGCGATTTAATAGATATTAGCATCGGTAACTATGAAAAGAATCATCGTTTGGCAAGTAGTAATTTAAAAAATTTAAACAGATTAGATCAAGGTAAGTACTATTTCAGAGTGACAGTTGAAGAAGATACTATAGATAATATTGAAGAATATATAGTTCATAGAGAGATTTTAGAAAAAATGATTGAAAAGAAAGATGGATACGCCTTTATCACAAAGCATATTTCTAAAGACGAATTAGAAGAAGCAATCCAAACAAATAACATAAAAGCAAATAATTACTTTATTGCAAGGATAGAAGATTAAAGAAGGATGTGATTAATTGATTGTTCAAAAATACGGTGGTAGCTCAGTAGCAACTCCAGATAAAATTATACAAATAGCTAAAAACATCATTAAAAGAAAAGAGAGTGTTGGGGATATGGTAATAGTACTATCTGCTATGGGGAAAAACACAGATCATTTACTGGAACTAGCAAGAACCATATCACCAGAGCCTTCAGATAGAGAATTAGATGCACTATTGGCTACAGGGGAACAACAAACAATAGCATTGCTTTCTATAGCATTAAATGAACAGGATTGCAAAGCTATCTCCCTTACAGGAGCACAAGCCAAGATAAATACATGCGGAAGCTATACTAGGGCTAGTATTTTGGATATCAAAGAAGATACTATAAAGAGATACTTGAAAAAGGGCAATGTAGTAATAGTAGCGGGTTTTCAGGGAATTAATGAGAATGAAGATATCACAACATTGGGAAGGGGCGGGTCAGACACTACTGCAGTAGCATTAGCAGCAAAATTTAAATGCCCTTGTGAAATATACACAGATGTAGATGGAGTATATTCGATTGACCCTAGAGTATATAAGAAGGCTTTAAAGATTCACAAAATAAACTATGATACTGCTCTAGAAATGGCTAGATTGGGGACTAAAGTAATTGATAAAAGAGCACTAGCATTAGGGAAGAAAATGCAAGTTCCAATATACTTAGCTGATAGTTTTAATAATGAGATTGGAACAATAATTGGGAGTGAAGATATGGAAGAATTAAAACTGGTATCATTAGTAGTAGACGATAGTCAAATTGAGGTATATATAAAAAACATACCTAATAAGATAGATAAATTATCCAATATATTCAAGATATTAAGCAAACATAATTTAGATATTGGAATGACAGAGAATAATTTAATAAACAATTCTCTAAATATTTCTTTTACTTGTTCTAAAGAATATATAAAGACATTTTCATCTATAAAAAGAGAGATAACAAATAGTATAGATAGATTTATAGATTTGGAAACTAATGATATTACTAGGATATCATTAGTTGGTACAGGAAGAATGAATCAAGCAGAGCTTACTTCTCAAATATTTGATATAATAAAGGAAACTAGTGTAAAGTATAAAAAATTATCTACATCGGAATTAAGTTTATCATATTTTTTTGAAGGAGGGGATATAAAAGATTTAATTAATAGATTAGCCCACTTTTTCAAATTATAACTATGAATAGATTATAAAAGAGTGGTAGCAATTGCGCCCACTCTTTTAAAACTATTGCATCTTATTTAAATAATAGAATTTACAAGCTATCAGGAAAATCTTTTCTAAATTGTTCAACTAATTTTGCTTGCCAATCGGAGACTGCTTCTAATCTACCAAAGAAAAAACGAAGAGTCGTAGGTTCTTCTACAAATTTTAGACCTCCAATTAAATGTCTGTTTTCATAAAGCCATGCAATTCTGTCTACAGCATATTTTACCTGAGACATAGTGAAGACTCTTCTAGGCATAGCTAATCTCAATAATTCCATACTTGAAAACAATTCACTACCATCTGGATTTCTTTGTTCGGACATAGTTCCTCTTTCCATACCACGAACACCACTAGCAATAAATAAGGCCGAGGCAAGTGCACCAGCAGGGTATTTTTCTTGAGGGATATGGCTGACAAACTCCATCGCATTAATATGACAACCAAGACCTCCTGCTGGAGTTACTACAGGTATTCCTTTTTTAATTAATTCATCTGTCATAAAAGAAATGAATTGAGGCCCTTGATTTATAACATCTTCATCCATAGTTTCTTCAAGGCCTACAGTTAATGCTTCCATTTCTTTGACGGACATGCCTCCATAAGTTAGGAAGCCCTCGTATAGGGTTATTAATTCCCTCATATCAGTGTATAGTTTTTTATTATTAGTACATATTCCTCCACCTCTAGCACATCCAAGCTTACGACCAGAAAAATAGATTATATCGCATTGTGCTGCGAGTTCAAGAGTTATTTCCCTTATAGTCATAGATTTACATTGATCTTCTCTTTCTTTAATGAAATGTAGATTATCTGCTAGAAGGCTTGCATCTAATACAAGCAGTAAATCATTTTCATTGCATATTTTTTTAACATCCTTAATATTTTGTAGAGAAAATGGTTGCCCTCCAATGAGATTTGTTCCAGCTTCCATACGAACAAATGCAATTTTATCTTTACCGTTTTTCCTGATTATATTATTTAATTTATCTATATCCATATTACCTTTAAAGGGATGATTACTTGTAACCTTTATACCTTCATCTGCAATAATCTCTACTATAGACCCACCATTTACATCTATATGGGCCTTGGAAGTAGTAAAATGGAAGTTCATTGGAACTATCGTTCCAGGCTTTACATAGGTTTGGGAAATAATATTTTCACATGCTCTCCCTTGGTGAGTAGGTAGGAAAAATTCCATACCGAATATTTCTTTTAACTTAAAATGCAATCTAGTAAAAGTTTCACTTCCAGCATAACTGTCATCTGCCACCATCATAGCCGCTTGTTGTCTATCGCTCATAGCATTTACACCACTATCAGTTAACATATCCATAAACACATCTCTGTTGTTAAGAAGAAAAGTGTTGTTTCCAGCTTCAGTTATTGCCTTTAAACGTTCCTCTATAGGAAGTAGATTTAACTTTTGTACGATGCGAACCTTATGCATTTCCAGGGGTATTTGTTCCCCACTAAAGAATTTGATTTTAGACATAATTTCATTCCTCCATTTTTTTCACTTTTTATTATATTTGATATATCTAGCTTAAAATAATAATAGTCAGATTCCATAGCAATCAACCCCTTTTATATAAAATAAAAATCCCGCACCTTCTATAATAGAAAGGACGGGATTATATCCGTGTTACCACCTTAATTCATCTATATCTCACGATATAAATCTTGTTAAGTACCAAGAAAAACTAGTACTATGTACTATAACGGGTACAATTAACCGACATCATCTACTAAATTTGATTTTTCGATGAGTAGTTCTTAGGATGTATTCAGAATAGTATCCTTACTATCTTCCACCAAGTGATAGTTCTCTGTAAAGGTATAAATTATTCTTACTTTTTCCCAATCAAAACCTTTTGGTATTTAAAGTGCTAAATCTTTATAAGGAATTATATATCTATATTTATTATATGTCAACCCCAAAATGTAAACTAATCTTCATATATTTGTAATTGTATTTAAGCTTTATATGTAGTATTATTTAATGTATACTTAAAATGCAAGAGGTGTGAAGATGAAAAAATTTTTATTATCGTTTTTGTTATCGTTATTAGTCTTTAGTCTTATATTCATGGGAGTCGATAAGGTTTTATTTTCTAGGGAAAATATTCAAGTTGATGCAGATGGAGAACCAATAATTGTAGATGAAAAGAAACCAGAACAAAAACACAAAGATGAGATATTAGTTTTACTTATGGGGGTAGATGCAAAGGATGTAAAAAAGTCAAAAGGTACAAGAACAGATACTATGATGCTTGTAAAAGTTAATTTTGATAATGGAGAGGTAAAACTTCTGTCTATTCCAAGAGATACAAGGGTGCTTGTAAAGGGAAAAGAAGACAAGATAAATCATGCTCATGCTTATGGAGGGGCAGATCTTTCTATCAGAACAGTAAGAGAATTTCTAGATATAGATCTTGATTACTATGTTAAAGTTGACTACAAAGCTATAATGGCGGTAGTAGATGCAATCGGTGGGGTAGTAATAGATGTGCCTAGGAATATGGTATACTCGGATCCAACAGCAGATCCTCCATTAAATATAAACCTTAAAAAGGGCGTACAAGAGCTAGATGGACAGAAAGCTCATGATTTTTTAAGATGGAGAAAAAACAATGCATTAACTTCTGGATATGGAGACATAGGTAGAATAGAATCACAGCAGATGTTTGTAAAAGAATTAGTAAAGCAAACTTTAAAACCAAAGAATATATTTAAGCTTCCGGAATTAATAGAAACATATTACGATTATGTGGAAACAAATGTGCCATTAAATGTTATATTAAAAGGTGCGCTATCTGCTAATAAGATAGACACAGAAAATATGGAATCAACAACTGTTCCTGGAGAAGGGAAAAGGATTGAAAAACTTGACTATTGGATATATAATAGAGATGAGACAAGTATGATTGTCGAAGATATGTTTGGAGACTATTTATTAGATTAATAGATAGAGGTGAAAAAATGAGGGAAAAAAGAAAAAAAGAGCATGTGGAAAATTATTTAAGAACAACCTATAGGGGTAATACCCTATTAGGAGATGTGTTTATAGAACACAATGCGCTGCCAAATTTAAGTTTGGATCAAATAGACACCAGCACAAGTTTCTTGGGGAAAACTGTAGATTATCCAATAATCATAAATGCTATGACTGGGGGAACTGACTTTTCTTGGGAAATCAATAAAAAACTTGCAGAGCTTGCAAAGATATTTAAAATCCCGATGGCGGTAGGTTCTCAGACAATAGCACTTTGTGAAGATGAGAAATGCCAAGATAGTTTTAAAATAGTAAGAGAAACTATAGGAGATAAAGGTGTTGTAATAGCCAATTTAAATGCCCAAGCAAGCCTTGGAGAAGTAAAACGTGCAGTAGATATGATAAAAGCAGATGCGATTCAACTTCATCTAAATCCTGCTCAGGAGATAGTTATGCTTGAAGGAGACAAGGATTTCAAAGGTGTATTATCTAATATAAAAAATATTGTTCAAAATCTAGACAAGCCAGTCATAGTTAAAGAAGTGGGATTCGGTATATCTAGAGGTGTAGCCAAAAAACTTTATGATGTAGGGGTTAGACACATTGATATATCAGGATTTGGTGGAACCAATTTTATAGAGATTGAAAATATTAGATACAATGATATAGATTTTTCAGATTTATATGATTGGGGTATTCCAACTGCAGTATCAATTATTCAGACTAGAAATGTGGCGAAGGACTTCAATCTAATAGCTAGTGGTGGTATAAGAGAGAGTATAGATATAATGAAGGCCTTAGTTATTGGAGGAAATATGGTAGCCATATCTGGAGAGATACTTTCATTTTTACTTCATGGTGGATATGATAATGCAAGGGATTATTTAGAAGCCACGATATATAAGCTAAAGATATTAATGCTTTTATCTGGAGCAAGGAATCTAGAAGCCCTAAGAGCTATAGACTATAAACTTACAGGAAGATTGAAAGAATTGGTATCAGAATAATTAACTATACAAGCTAGGACAAAATGTCCTAGCTTTTTTCAAATAGAAAATATCTATAAGAAAAGTGAGGATTGGTAAGATGAAGAGCAAAATTCTAAACATACTAATAGAAAACAATGATAATTTTACTTCGGGTGAAAATATTTCACAGAAACTAGGAATGACTAGAGCAAATGTATGGAAATATATAAATACACTTAAAGAAGAAGGTTATAAAATTGAGTCAATTAGTAGAAGAGGATATAAACTTTTATCTTCTCCCGATATACTTAGATATGAAGAAATACAAGAATATTTAGATACTGATTTTACAGGAAGAGATATCAGGCATTTTACTTCTATAGATTCTACAAATAAAAGAGCTAAAGAATTGGCTTGTCATCTAGATGAAGGAACAGTTCTAATAGCTGAGGAACAAACTCTTGGCAAAGGCAGAATAGGCAGGAGTTGGGTATCTCCAAGTGGAAAAGGAATATGGATGAGTATAATATTAAAACCTGAACTTGATCTAGACAAGGTATCTAAATTGACTCAAATAGGTGCAGTAGCAGTATTTAAAGCCCTAGAAAATATGAATATAAGATCACAGATTAAGTGGCCAAATGATATCTTGATAAATGGGCAAAAGGTGTCAGGTATACTCACTGAAATGAGTGGAGAATTAAATATGATAGATTATATAGTGATGGGAATAGGAGTAAATGTAAATTTAAATGAAAGTGATATTCCAGATCAATTAAAAGAGCGAGCTACATCTATAAGTATAGAACAAGCAAGGGAAATAGATAGAAAAAAACTTACAGCCTATATATTAAATCAATTTGAAAAGTATTATATAGATTTTAAAAAAGATGGAGATATAAGTGGTATTATAGATATACTAAAGATCAACTCAGTTTTACTGGGAAAAGAAGTCCGTGTGATCAACGGCAATAAAGTTAAAATTGGACTAGCAATTGATATTAATAATAATGGAGAACTTGTAGTTGATTTTGAAGATGGAAGGGAAAACATATACTCAGGAGAAGTATCTGTAAGGGGAATGGATGGCTATATATAATTTAAGCTTATTATAATTACTAAATAAATAATAATAAGAAGTGGGGAGAAACAGATGAAAACATCAAAAATTTTACTTATTACAATACTTATTATGTCAACCATGGCTACGGCTTGTACAAGTGCATCAGAAAACCCAGGAAATGATAAAACTTATACATTAAAAGAAGATATTAAAACACCAGGAGAAGCCATTGAAAATCTAGAAGATGAGACCGTGAAAGAAGCAAAAGAAACTGTTAGAAAAATAAGACCGAAAATTGCAGATTCATTTTTAGAAAAACTCTCTCCGGGTTTCACTGCTGCAGACATAGGTATATATATTAGAGAAAACATTGTTAATGCTAGTAAAGATGAAGCTGATAAGATGATTGAATCCTTGATAATATATCAGGAGAAAGTTCAGAGGGATTTTAATACTAATATTTGGAAAGAGGAATATATGGATGTATTAAATAATCATATAGAAGGTAGTTTAGATAAATCTAAGGTAAATAGTATTGAAAATGAAAAGGTGAAAAATGATTATATTACTCTTGTAAAGAGTTTCTTAACTATAGTGTATTATGATGGATATCCTGTCGTTGAAATGGATTGGGTTGCTTTAATGGAATATTCAGAGTATCTATCTGATGATTTCAGAACCATAATAGAGTTAAATAAAAAATTTAACTACTATGAATATAATCGAGAGGAGCTTGATGTTGATGGTCTTTCAAAAGACATAATTATACTTGAAGAAATTGCAAAGAATAACAAATCAACCTTTATAAATTGGCAAGCAAATTATTTGTGTCGTTCTCTCATCTATGATCTTTTACTTGGACCAGAAAATGTTTATCTCTTCTATTATGATGGCAAAGGGAGCAAAGAATACTATTCTATTATGGCCTTAAGAGATAAGTATCCAGAGAGTAAACTTAAAGAAATTATAGAGGAACTTGATTTTATAGATGAAGATGATATTTGGGCAGCTATTCATATTATAGTAGAAAAATTGCAGTTTGGAATTAATTCAAACAATTATATTAAAGTGAATAATATGGAGGTTAAAAATGGAGAATATGAACTTGTAGAAATAACTATGCCTTCAAACATTGAAAAACAAAATAAAATTAATAATATTATAAAGTTAGATACAGAAGAGTATATTGAACGTTTAGCAAAAGATAAAAGTTTTAGCTTATTCAGTGATATGGGTATGGTAAGTTTCCAGAACGATAGATATATTTCTTATGGAGGTGAATTAGAAACTATTGACTCTGATGGAAATGAGAATTCTTATTATTTCCATCGAACATTTGACTATATAAAAGAAAAGTATATAACATTAGAAGATTTCTTTGAGGCTGACTTTATATTTATTCAAGAATATATAGAAAAAGTAGGGGGGATAAAAATAGAAAGTCTGCCAGAATTTCAACTAGAAGCTTGGGGTATAGATTTTTATATTAATCAAGGAACAGATAATTTTGAATTCCTATCTGTGGACCGTATAGACCTTTTAGATTACTTTACCCTTGATGAAGTATTAAACAAAGTATATTAAAATCAATAGTTGACACTAGTAATTAAAGGAGGTTTAGCTTCAAAATCTTGAAACTATTGAAATTCATATAGGTGTATATGTATACTTGTAAAAATTGCAAGATATATCAAAGACGTTTATAATGTAGGGGAAGGACTTATAAACCTTCAAAATAATATAATCAGGATGGAGATATATTTTTAACGAAATTGTCAGAGGGTTTAGCAACAGTATATTTATTGATTTTAATCCTAACACTACCTTTAACTATATGGAGGTGAA
>CAYRYO010000039.1:0-16287 GCA_964428475.1 uncultured Tissierellaceae bacterium | reverse complement strand
TATGAGTTATAATCCTCTTAACATCCCTTAACATCCCCATATCAAGCATTAAATCCGCTTCATCAAGTACAAAATATTGTATTTGCTTTATATTAACATATTTTTGATTTATTAAGTCTAAAAGTCTACCAGGGGTTGCCACTAAAACATCAATACCCCTTGTTAATTCTTTCTTTTGTGGAGCTGCAGATACTCCTCCATATATAACCAATGTTTTAATCTTTAGATTCTTGCCATAAGCCTTAAAGCTATCAGCAATTTGAATAGCTAGTTCTCTTGTAGGTGCTAATACCAATGCTTTAATCTTTCTATTTGCAGATGCATTTTTTTGATCTAGTGCAAGTTTTTGAAGTATTGGAATAGCAAAAGCTGCTGTTTTTCCTGTTCCTGTTTGAGCACATCCTAATAAATCTTTACCATCAAGCAATGACGGTATAGCTTTGATTTGTATAGGTGTAGCATTTATATATCCCTCAGATTTTAAAGCCTTCTGAATAGGCTCAATTAATTTTAAATCTTTTATCAACAATATAACTTCTCCTTTTAAAATAAAAATCATAGAGTGTCATTCACTTCCGCGAATCAAAACTCTATGAAGTATATTCATTTAATTTATTCGTTTCATAATATATTCTTATTATACACTAAAATAGTAAAATTTTATACAGATATATTCTTATCTTTCCTTTTTTTCGATTTCACTAACACATTCACTTTTAATTTTTCCAACTAGAAATTGAAGAGCATTGACAACATTGGGCCTGATGTCACCACCTATTAACACATACATTATATCATCACCTAATTCCAATTTACCTTCATTAAGCCAAACTCTAACATAAAATATTCCATCCATTTTATATGCTTGAGCAATGGCGGCTTCAACCCTTATTGCATCATAAGTGAAATCCATCCCAGTCACCATTGCATCATCAATTTCTTGATGCACTCTAGCTTTAGACGTTTGACGCACGATACCATTATGAACTAAAAACATCCCCTCTTTTAGTGCCAATGGATCAGTTTTTGCTTGTCTAAGCCATTCATCCATTGATGGCGATATCTTTTTATTTTTTCCAATAATCATAAAGCAATACACTCCTCTTAAAATACAATTACAGTTAAGCTTTATACCTTAAATATGCATCAAGGCACCATTAGCATTTGGCAATTCATCTTGATTGATAAGGTTTACTTTGCAAAAATATTCAAAAAAGGCTTGTGCCTCATCATGTTCTTCAGGTTTTTCTCTTAAGCTAACTATATCTCGTAAAATTTGAGCCATCACTATATTATCAAAATAGCGTTGTCTTCCTGAATTCCATATGGTCTTATTGCCAGTGTTATTATCAAAATAATATTTCCAAAAAAGCATTTTTTCTGATTCTTGCTCTGAAAGATGAAGCCTATATTTAGAATGAGCTGGAATATATCCATCTTCGCACGATCTTCCATTAAAAAATTCATTCGCCATAAATACACCTATTATCTGCCTATCTTCTTCTTTCATATCATCATTTCTTTTAGTTAAGAGGCATGCACTATTTTGATTCATTCGAGATAACTTCCTTGGCCGCCCTATATTTTTCCCACTTTTAATTTCCCCAGTAAAAACACTCCACCTTGTAAAAACCTGATCTTCTTCATCTTCCCTACACCAAAAAACAGATTGTATTTTAGAGTTAACCTTACCACTTTTTACATTTTTATTTTGATTGGAAATATATCGTCGTTCTCGTTCTAATGCTTTTTCTTTTTTTAGTATTTGTTCTTCTTGCTTTCGTTCTTCATCTTCTTTTTCTATTTTATTATTTACTAGCTTGCTAGCGCTCTTGTCAACAAATGTAATGTATTTCTTAAATGCATCTGGAAAACTAAATTTTTTCTCCCCTGATTCAAAGTTTATATTTATATATGAATCATCGTAGTTTGTAACATTTCCCTTGCCGAAAATTTCGTGAATTACCTTTTTATTAACTAAATTCATTGATATCTTCCCTCCATTTTTCGTATAAATACAATAGAATACTTTATTCTATTGTATTTATGCTGACTTTCAAGTTACAATCATTAATATTATAACATTAAACTAGAGATAATTCAAGTTTCCTATTGACTTAACCACTTTGCCTAGTATATAATATAGATTTATTTAAAATAAGGTATAATAACAACTATTCTAGTTCCTATATCTACTCTACTTAATATTTCAAAATAACCATTATGCTGTTCAACAATCCACTTTGCAATTGATAGACCTAAACCTGAACCTCCAGTTTTTCTTGCCCTTGAATCATCGGACCTATAAAACCTATCGAAAGTATGAGCTAGATTTTCTGCTTCTATTCCTATTCCACTGTCTTGTACAGTGATGCGAACTAAATCATCTTGGATTTCAACCTTTAATATTATTTTTTCCCCATGCGGTGTATATTTTACGCTATTATCTACAAGTATTCGGATAAGTTGCTTTATAAGTTGTTTGTCAGCTTCAATATAAGCTGGTCTATTTAAATTCACCTCAAATTTATGATTGGAGTCAATCATCTGCGTTTCTTTGATGATTTCATCCATTGTTTCGCATACATCTATCTTTTCCTTATATAACTGAATGGTTTCATTGTCTCCACGAGCGAGAAAAAGCAACTGTTCTACTAATTCCTTCATGCTTTCAGCTTCGCCCTTAATTGCATCTATTGATTCTTGCATAGTCTCCTCATCATTTTTCCCCCAACGATCTAAGAGATTTGCATACCCTTGTATTACAGAAATAGGTGTTCGCAGTTCATGCGATGCATCTGAAACAAATCTTATTTGTGATTGATAGGAGTTATTTATACGATTTAACATATCATTTATAGCAGATGCCAAGTCCTTAAGTTCATTTTGAGAACTATCAATCGAAATACGACTATCAAGTTTATTAACATCTATACCGCTAATAACTCCTGCTAAATCCTCAATAGATCTTCCTTCTGCATTGAATCCCATAGATGCTACTTCTGCATTAAGGTTTTTAGCAGTCTCTGCCAAGTCAGATAAAGGCTTAAGTGTCTTCCTTATACTCCTTGCCCCTTTACTTAAATTGCCAATCACTATCACTAGCTCACATATTAAAATAATTAAAAACAATAGCAGAAACAATCTTAATTCAGAACCCAGCGAATATATTATTTGATAAGAATTTCCATTAACATTAGTTATTATATTGTATTTTACCAAATTTAACTGTTGTCGTATTTTAATTCCTTTTTCAAATTTACCAATTTCAATATTTCTTTTAGTGTTTTTAGTTTTTAAAGGAAGCCTTTCTTGTATGAAATCAGGTAATATAAGACTCTTTTTTGAAGATACTTCTTCTATTTCAAGTATTTTATAATTACCAATATTGTAATTTATCCATTGACCATCATTATACTCTAATAATGATGGGCTAATAACAGTATTAGCACCCTCTTCCACCTTCCAAAAAATCACAAATATACTTATTAGAATAATAAGTATATTTATAATAAAAAATCCAGAAATAAGCCTCCAAATCATTCCTGCATTAAGCTTTAGCACAAGAGATGAACCTATTTTAGATTTTATTTTATTTGTATTCACATCTTTATTGTTACTCATCTTTTATCACATACCCCACTCCCCGAACAGTATGGATCAATTTTATCCCAAATGGTTCCTCGATTTTTGCACGTAAATATCTAATATACACATCCACAGCATTTGTTTTCCCCGCAAAATCATAATCCCAAATATTTTGAAGTAAAGACTCACGATTTACAACTATATTTTTATTTTCTAGTAAATATTGTAATAAATCAAATTCACGCTTTGTTAATTTTATTAAATTACCATTGACTTTAACTTCCCTCTTGACTGAATCAAGGCTCAATCTACCAACTATGATTTCTGAAGATTCTTTTATATTATTGCTCGTGGGTTTTTCCCTTAAGACAGCCCTTATCCGTGCTAATAGTTCTTCTATAGCAAAGGGCTTTGTAATATAATCATTTGCTCCTCCATCAAGACCTGAAACTTTATCTACAACTGCATCTCTTGCAGTTAAAAGAATGATAGGCACATCTGAAAACTTGCGAATTCTTCTGAGAACCTCTATACCATTTAAAAAGGGTAACATAATATCAAGCAAAATTAAATCAAAAGGCTGTGATAAGGCAAGCGCTAACCCATCCCTTCCATTATATGCCTTTTCTACTTGATAACCTTCATATTTAAGTTCTAGCTCTATAAAACGAACTATTTTCTCCTCATCTTCAATTATCAGAACTTTCTCCATTAGTTTTTTCACTCTTCATTTCCTTTTTTAAATTTTCAGCTGCATTTGCTACTGAATCCATAGCACGATTTACCTCATCTTTCCCAAGATCAGGACCAACAAACATATATTTATACCCTAAAAACAGCCCTACCACAATTAAAGGAACAATCACCCAAAACATAAATAATAAAAGCAATACCAACACTGTAACTGGAATAGCAATAATCTTACTCTCACCTTTTACAACTTCAAAGTGATTCATATTGCCTCTGCTAATCATTCCACCAAACCATTTAAAAAATCTTCCCATTAATTCAGAAAAGGTTGCCCCATCATTCTTGTTCTCCTTTGCCCCATCTTCGCATTCTTTTTTTTGAAGGCTATTTTTTGCATCCTCTTGCATATTTTTAGTATTGTGATAACCACCATCTATAGGCTCTTCAATAAGCTTTTGCTTCTCAAGGATTATTATTGCTTCTAATGTATCACCTTTCGCCTCTTCTAAAGCTTGTTTTGCTTCATCATAAGTAATGTTTGCATACTGACGTAATTTTTCTACTTGTTCTAAAGTAACCATATTTAAAACCTCCTAATTTCTAATATGGTTTAATTATAACACCCTAATATTTAAGAACCATTTATGTAAGATTAAAATTTCATTAGAATGTATTTAAAATCTATACTAGAATTATATTCTACATAGGAATATAATTCTAAGATGTTAGGCATAGGGATGTGCTGGGATGGAAGCTGCCCCATACAAATTCATTGATTTATCAATCTAAGGACCGGGTTCCACCCTGACCCATGTTTTTGAACCATGGTACCTTGCCCCTAAACTTTATCTCTTTATATATAATACAAGCAATATAAATCAATCCTATATATCCTACAAGCGGATAAAAAACACCCATAAGTCCACTAAATGAAAACAGTCCCAAAATAAATATGAAGATTGCAATAAAAAATGCAAAAATTTGATTTCCTCTTTTTCCACCTAATGTAAAACGATTGCATGTAGACCACATCATAGCTGAACAGGAAGAAAACATACCTAATAGCAAGACAATAGAAAAAACTGCTCCAAGTATATTAGATATTTTTTTTGCCAAATATAGAACTGGAATTTCAAGGCTAGCTATATTTTCCGCATTAAGCAATATGGCTGTATTGGTGATTGCAATGGTAAAAATTAATGCAATAGCTCCTAGCAATGCTCCATATTTTGCATCTTTTCGATTATCTGCAGATCTACCAAGTTGTGTAAAATATATGCTCCCACTTAAAAAGTTTAAGGATAAATATAAAATAGCACTAATAATCCAGTGTGGTGATGACTGTGATTTACTCAATAAGGCTTGGTGTTTGGAAAGGTCCATAAAATTATTAAAATCACTAAAGACAGTAATAATTCCAACCAAAAGTGAAAAAATAATGATTACTGGCCCTATCTTAGAAATAATTTTAATTAATCGCTCAAAACCTATCAAATAAGTATATAACACCATTATAGCTATTATTGCTGAACCAATATAGTGATTAATCGAGTAATACTGAGAAAGTACCGCTGCAGCGCCTGAAATCAATACAGACATAATCAAAACCAATGTAATAGGAATCAGCCATGAATAAAAACTTCCTAATCTTTCTCCACAGAAAAACTTAAATTGATTAAATGTTTCTTCAGTTTTATGTTCATAGCCTGTAAGCAATAAAACCTTTCCCAAAAATAAAAAGCCTATTAAATTAATCAAAACAACTCCATAACTCCAATATCCAAAACTTGTAAAAAACTGAAATACTTCCTGACCTGTTGCAAATCCCGAACCAATCACCCATGCTATAAAAGCCCCTGCAAACTTTATCACTGCTTTTTTATTGCATTTATTCTGTTCGGACATCTCCCTACCTCCCATATGGACTCTATAGTTTTTCTGCACCATAACTTCATACCATATAATTCAATAAATCAAGTTTTACTGATATAATTTACAAATACTTCAACAAGATTTGGATCAAATTGAGTTGATGAATTATCCTTTAATTCCTTTATAGCCCTCTCCTTTGTATATATTGGCTTGTAAGGCCGCTCATGGGTCATTACATCATAAGCTTCAACTATAGAGAATACTCTGGATATAAAAGGAATTTCTTCACCTTTTAAACCTTGTGGGTATCCATTGCCATCCCAATGCTCGTGATGTGCAAGGATACATTTGCCTATATGAGAAAGTTTGGTAGATGCACTAACTATCTTAAATCCAATTTCCGGATGTCTTTTTATACTTTGCCATTCCACTGTAGTTAATGGTTCCCTTTTCAAAAGAATTTCTTTTTCAATTCCGACTTTTCCTATATCATGTAAATCTGCTAATAAAACGAGGTCTTCTATGTCCATTTCATCTAAACTTAAATCTCTCCCGATTTGCCTACACATGTCAATTAATCTTTTATAATGAGCTTGGCTTTCATATTTATTTTGATAAAGATTGTTTTTAATAGAATTTATAATCATGTCGTAATTCATTTCACTATTAGCCACTTTATTAGCATACATCCTGTCTTCTGCTAGCTTAAAAAGACTGTTAAAGCTATCTTGACCATCATCCATAGTTGCACATCCTAAAGCTACAAGAGGTTTAATAGGATCCTCTTTTGCAATAAGTATACTAGCTTTGATCTTTTCAATAATATCATTACACTCCACTTCAGTGGTCATAGGCATAAGTACTACTATTTCATCTCCACCTATCCTACAAGCAATATGATTGGATTTAATATTTTCTTTAATTATTTCAGATACTCTAATTAACATTTTGTCTCCAATTTCATGACCGAATGTATCATTGGTAATTTTTAATCCATTTAAATCTGAAAAAATAATTGAGAAGATTAAATGATTTTCTTGTTCAAATTGCTTTAATATTTCAGCCAGATAAGCTCTATTATATAGTCCAGTAAGCTCATCATGATATGTCTTGTGCATCAGTTCCTTTGTAGATTGTTCTAGCGCCCGTGTTTTTTCTTTTACAGCTGACTTCAAACTCGAATTCCATACTAAAATAACAATTATAATAATTATTAGCAGCGAAACAAAGCCCAATAGGGATATCCAAAAAAACTTATTTTCAAATATGCTTTCTCTTTGTAGAGACATCCATTTTTGATTGACAAGCTTTTTCTCATGATCTGTAATTTGAGCTATCCCTTTATTGAAAATTCGACTTAAAATAGGCCAATCATTTCTAGTCGCTATAGATAAATTAGACTCATAGGGAGTATCTACATTGACTATAAGATTCGAAATATTATCCCTTTCAATAGTCGCAGATGCACTCATTACTTCTATTATCATTGCATCAGCTTCACCAAAGGCTACCATCCTCATGCCTTCACTCGGAGATTTTACTGTCCTATATTCGAGCTTTGGAAACTTTTCATTTAAAAATTCTATAATATCGTAGCCTTCTATCACTAATATATCCATACTAGTATTTGCTAACTTTTCAAATGTCAGCTTTTCAGAAAAGTTTTTCCTAGTAATTATAACATTAGGGTTGTCTATATAAGGTATAGTAAAATCTAAGTATTTGCTTCTTTCAGAAGTTTTGGTAGCAGCTGTTATTCCTGTCAATTCTCTATTTTGCACCTGTCTTATAAGCTCATCAAAATTATCAAACTGCACCATTTCAATCTGAATATCTAACTTCTCTTCTAGTAGTTTAAAATAATCAGCTGAAATACCTACATGTTTCCCATTACTTAGAAATTCTACCGGAGGATAATCTATTGTATATCCAATTTTAATCTCATCTTTATGTTGATCTAGCCATGCTTTTTCTTGAGCCGTCAAAAAAATTTCGTCAGTCTTGCTATCATTTATCTTGAATAAAAAAGCCATCGTCATAATTCCAATAATAATTAATACTAGCAATATTGATAGATTGATTTTTTTAGATTTAAAGATATATACCCCCCCTTTCTACTTACATTATAAGCATTCTTTAGATATTTTGCAATATTTACTAAGTAATTAAAAAGCTTTTTTAAATGTATTATTTTAACGATTTTCATAAACACTAGATTAGCAATAGGCCAATAAAGATTTATTTATTTGCTACTATATATATATATGATTGATTTGCAATCATTATTTTTTAAATAAATAATTATGTATATTAGAGAAAAAAGTGTTATAATATTAACTTACAATTTAGGAAATAATATGTAGAAGAATTTATTTGTATAAGCTCTTTTACATTGATAAGGAAAAGGTGATAATATGATAAAAGTTGATAAATTGTCCTACTCATTTCCACAAAAAGATTTATATAAAAACATCTCATTTACATTGGAAGACAGCGTTCACTGTGCCTTTATAGGAATAAGTGGTAGCGGAAAGAGTACATTGGTGGACTTAATTATAGACCCGGAAAGATATTTATTTGATGGTAAATTAGAGATAGATGATAGTACAAGAATTGGATATGTAAGCCAGTTCTACCAGGCAAATAAAACAAAAACACTCACAGTGTTTGAATATATCGGCGAAAAATTTATAGGACTTCAAAATAAATTAGCAGAAATTTGCACTAAAATGGAATTATCTCAAGATATTGATATATTATTAGAGGAATACCAAAAAACTTCAGATGAATTTAATGCAATTGGCGGAAATGAATTTGAAAGCACTATTAACAGGAATTTAAATCTTGCAAAGCTAAGTAAACTTAAAGATTTAATGTTATCTGAGCTTAGTGGTGGGGAATTCAAACTTATACAAGTAATTAAGGAAATGATAAATACTCCCGATTTAATGATAATGGATGAACCCGATGTATTTTTAGATTTTGAAAATCTAAATTCTCTTAAAAATTTAATTAATTCTTATAAGGGAACTCTGCTCGTAATTACTCACAATAGATATTTACTAAACCATTGCTTCAATAAAATTCTGCACATTGAAAATATGGAAATTCAAGAGTTTGATGGAAATTATATTGATTATAACCTTTCTCTTCTAGAAAGCAAGATAGAACTTCAAGAATTAGCTTATGCTGATACTGAAGAAATTAAAAGAAATGATGCTTTAATTGATAAATTTAGATTTGCCGCAGAGATGAATGCTGATGCTTCTATAGGCCAACATGTAAATTCTAGGGTTAAAATCCAAGAAAGGCTACTTGCTCGTAGAATCAAGGCCCCTTTTGTATCTATTAAGGAACCAACAATCAATTTGACTATTACTAAAGAAATAGAAGAAACTACTGCTTTAGAAGTAAAAGATTACAGTATTGCCTTTGATGATCTTTTGCTAAAAAATATAAATTTTGAAATTAAATCCAATGATAAAGTTGTAATAATCGGTGCAAATGGCACAGGGAAAACAACCCTACTCCGTGAAATATTTCAAAATAATAATAATTCTATTAAATTTAATGAGCAAATCAAAGCTGCTTATTTATCTCAAGTTCAAGATGAAATGCTAGATAATTCAAATACTATATTTCAAGAGTTTTTCGATGCTGGATTTAAAACTTTTGATGCGATTACATCTTATCTTTTAGATTATGGGTTTGATGAAGAGGTATTAAGCCAAAAAATAGAGTCTTTATCTGGTGGTGAAAAAAATATACTTCAATTAGCTAAGATTGCTTTTAAAGGCTCTAATATGCTTCTACTTGATGAGCCTACAAGTCATTTAGATACATATTCACAAATAGCCCTTGAAAAAGCTATACTTAACTATAAGGGCGCTATTTTAATGATTTCACATGATTTTTATTCCATCGTTAACTGTATGGATTATGTTTTAATTATTGAAGATAAGACAATTAGAAAGATGAGCATTAGAAAATTTAGAAAGATAATCTATTCGGATCACTTTGAAAAGGACTATTTGGAAATTGAAACCAAGAAGAAGACACTTGAAACAAAGATTGACCGTGCTTTAGAAAATAATGATTTTACACTTGCAAAGGTTGTAACTGGACAGCTTAAAGAATTAATTGAAAAGGCTTAATTTCATCAGTATATGGATTAAGCCCTTCAGCTTTACAATTAATATCAGATATATTCTATATACTATATATTCTATATCATAAATTCGCCTCATCTTTTTTTGTTATTTACTACTGCTTTCTCATCTGTTCATCGTACATATTTTTATACAAACCATCTTCAAGCATTAAGGACTCATGATTGCCTCTTTCAATTATCTTCCCCTTGTGAAGAACAATGATCTTATCTACATCCTTTATAGTAGAAAGTCTATGAGCTATTATAAAAGTTGTACGATCCTCCTTTAATCTTTGGATACCTTTTTGAATTGCTTTCTCTGTTTCAGTATCAATATTAGATGTAGCCTCGTCTAGAATTAATAGCTTTGGATTTCTAATATATGCCCTTGCAAAGGAAATTAATTGTTTTTCGCCTTGACTAAGATTGTTGCCCTTTTCAAATATCTTTTGATCAATTCCCCTTCTTACAAGTCCTTCTCCGCCTACATCTATAAGAGCTTTTTTCACATCTTCATCAGTATAAAAGCTATTATCCAGTCTAATATTATCTTTTATATCCGTTTCAAAAATAAAGGCATCCTGGAGAACTACTGCCATATGTTCTCTAAGTGAATTTCTATTAATATCTTTTATATTTTTACCATCAATATATATATTGCCAAGTCTTGGACTATAAAATTTCAAAATCAAGTTTATTATGGTACTCTTCCCACTGCCTGTTGAACCAACAAATGCTATAGTTTCTCCGCTTTTGACTTCAAAATCTATGCCCCTTAAAACGTCATCTTCATCATATGCAAAATAAAGCTCTTCAAATTTCACATCACCTTTGATATCTGTAAGTTCTCCCTGTAATTCCTCCATTGCTTCTAAGTCTAATAAATCAAATATATGTGTAGCAGAAGCATATGACTGTTCTAATTCTCCAAACCTTGTCACAACCGTACTTATATTATTAAAAATCTTAGTGACATAATCTATTGTTATATACATACTGCCAATAGTAACTGCATAGCTTCCTGTTATCTTCCCAACTCCAAAATATAGGAGAACTATAACTGTTCCAATATAACCAACAATATCAATTGCTCTATAGCCTCCATAGCTTCTAACTTTAGTCATTTCTAAATTTGTTTTAAATATCTTCTCATTGATCGTGTCAAATTCATTTTTTATATAATCTTCCTTATTAAATGATTGTATTATCTCCATGTTCTGTATATTTTCATTAATACTTGAGTTTATATCGCTTATGTAACTTCTATTAAGAGTTGTATATTTTCTAGTTTTATACCTTAAATCATTAAATATAATATATATCACCGGCACAAGTATCAACAACATTATTCCTACTGGGAAGTTTGTTATAAGAATCATCCCAAAGATACTAATAATCATTATAGTTGAAGTTGTCATATCGGCTAAAATCAAGCGAAACATCATCTTCAACTTATTTGTATCATTTGTAATCCTAGATACTATGCTTCCTGAAGGTAAATTATCAAAATAAGATATAGGAAGTTTTGTTACATGTTTATAAACATCTTTTTGCACACTAAAAGCAATTTTATTTGCTGCTTTTTCAAAGGATACCAAGGCCAAATTAGAGAACAATCCACTAAGAAGATAAACTATCAAATAAATTAAAAGCAGTTTCACAATAGATATAAAATCCGTTTTTTGTAAATCTACTTTTATATGATTGTTCAGTATAAATCCAATAATTAAAGGACCTATAATTTCCATCAATGTACGCATTAGTGAAAGTAATAAACCACTAGATAAGGTTTTCCTTTCATCTTTTGCATATTGCTTTATTTTTTTTGTTACTAGTTCATTTTTTATATTATTCTTCATCAAATTGACTCCTTGCTGACTGATTTTCATATTGTTTACAGTACCACTTTCCTTCTTTAATTAGTTGATCGTGGCTACCTCTTTCTACAATTTCACCCTCATCTAGAACTATTATCTCATCAAGATCTTTAATTTGACTTATTCTGTGACTTGAAATAATCATGGTCTTTCCTTTTCTACTTCTTTTTATGTTAGCTATAATATTCTTTTCTGTTCTACCATCAACTGCACTCATAGCATCATCTAGTATTAGAATATCAGGATCCTTTAGAAATCCTCTGGCAATAGCAATTCTCTGATTTTGCCCACCTGAAAGAGAAATACCCCGTTCACCGCAAAGAGTATCTAATCCTTTAGGAAATATTTTTAGATCTTTTTCAAAATCAGCAAGTTTAATGGCTTCCATTACATCTTCATCACTAGCATTTGGTCTTGAGATTTTTATATTATCTCTGATACTCTTTGAAAATATCATATGTTTTTGTGGCACATAAGCAATTAGCTCTCTAATACTTGAAATAGTATATTTATCAAGACTATCTCCATTAATAGTTATACTATCTGTTGCCATCGGATATAGATGTAACAGTTGCTTTACAAAAGTCGATTTGCCGGAACCAGTCTTGCCTAGTATTCCTAAAGATTTGCCTTTTTCAATTTTTATATTTAAATCCTTCAGCACGTATCCCTCTGACGAAGGATATTTGAAACTGTGATTTATAAACTCTATATCAGGATTAATAGATATATCTATAGCTTCATCACTATCCATAATATCCTCTTCATAATCTAGTACTTCTTGAATTCTATCCATTGAGGCATTGGCTTGTTGTTTTAAGTTAATAAAGTTTCCAAATGCATGCATTGGCCATACAAGCATATTTAAATAATAGGTAAAGGAAATTAACTGACCTATGGTGATTTCCCCTTTTGAAATTAATATCGAGCCATAGCTTATGCCTATAATAAATGTAAATGCGGGTATGATCCTTTGAACTGGAGTGAGTAATGCTTGATATTTTACAACGTCCATATTTCTATCTAATAATTTTCTCCCATTTTCTTCAAACTTGTTACGTCTATATGCTTGAAGATTGAAGACTCGAATAATTCTTATACCATCTATATCTTCTAATACATTTGTATTTAGCCTATCAAAAGCTCTTTGCACTTTAGCCCATCTTACAAGAATTCTATCTCCAATCCATATGCTCAAATACGCGAGGATTGGAAGAGGTATTATAGCAGCCAAGGTTAATTTGACATCAACCACTACCATCATCATTATAATGATAATGATGGGAAACACTGTAGAATCAAACAAACTCAGGGTACCGATTCCTGCTAAATTACTAATACTATCCACATCATTAGTAGCTTTTCCCATAAGAGAACCAGTCGAATGCTTTTCAAAAAATTTAAGAGATTGTCCCAAGAACTTTGTCATAAGATTGTCTCTGCTTTTATAATCTATCTCATTTCCAGCTCTAAATGTAAAATAAGCCCAACCCATGGCAAAGAAGTATTTTATACCTATAACAAATAAATCTAATCCTAAAATAATTAAAAATGTCTTTAGTGCAATTGAATCTTGGAATATCATATCAGTTAGCCTACCTGTTATATATGGCGGTATTAAACCAACTAAATTACTTAAAAATAAAAAAATAATTGCTAAAATATATTTATTTTTATAGTATGAAATAAACCACAAAAAATTTTTAAACATAAATCCTCCTTCTTACTATACGGTTTTGACCTTACGACACCTATGCCTATAATTTATACCCATTCATTGTCAATCCAATATTAATCATTTTCAACCGGATAATAATGATTTAGTGCCTAATAGACTTTATTTCAGTATATACTCATGGTTAAGTATAATCAAGCAAATAAAATCACCCCATTATATTTATTTGAGGTGATTTTACTATAAAACCTTTTTGACATTAAAGTTTATTATAGCTATATATTTTAACTAAGTTATCTTTTATTCTTCTATCAATCCCATCATTGCATCCATATCTACATCTTCAAAATTAATATCGCTTGGAGCTATAAACATATTTTTATCAATACTTATATCTTTTTCAATTTCAACAACCTCTAACAAGATAAGTGGCTGTTCACCCATGATTATTTCATATTTTAATGGTACTTTATATTTAACTGAATACCACATTTTAACAAGCATATCACCCACTTCTTCATCTGATTCTGTTATTTCTATATATACTACTTCTTCTTGATCTAATTTTTCCACTCTTGCTATCACATCATCTGAAAGTTCTTGTGATATAGCTGAAAATTTAGTACTCATATCCATCGTTAAACCTGCTTCTTCTGCTGATTCTATATCAGCCCCAATAATTTTAATACCTTCTCCTGAGCCTTCTACATAGTTATACATTATTTCTTCATCCGCATTATATATCAATACACTCTTACCGATCTCTTCCACTACCGTTTCTGTCCTTGTGTTGTCACCATCATAGTAGGATGTAGAGCTTGTAGTCGTCCCCCAACTTGTCATATCCATTTTTATTTTCATAGTCTTAGGTCTATCTCCTGAAATGGAACTAAATAATTCTATCCCTTCTAGCGAACTATCTATAGCTGCTTCATTGGATGCTTCAGCTTCTTCATTGTTTGTTTCTTCTACATCCATTGTTTGATCAGCATCCTGCTGTGAATTAGTTGTTTCTGTGTTTTCCATAGCTTTTTCTCCTGAACACCCCAATACAGTTAATGCAACAATCAATGCTAAGATAAGAATAAGAAATTTGTTTTTCATAGTTTGCTACCTCCTTTTTATTCAATACTAAATGTTACAACGGTCAAGTCTTCCCTTTCACCTATATCAGGATTAAGCGTTAAATAGAAATCTTTGTACTTTTCATCATAATACAATCCAAAAGTTTCTTTTTTACTTTCTCCACTTTCAACCCAATTTCTATTCCCTATGTGGTAGGATAGTTGTCGTAGAGTAAAAATTAGATATAATATAATTACGACAAAACCTAAGGAGAATAAATTATGGCTAAAACCAATAAAAATAAAAGATATACAGAAGAATTTAAAGCATCTCTACTAAAAAGGCTAGAACAACCTACAACAGATACAGTTAAAAGTCTATCAGAAGAACTAGGAATTCCTAGACCTACAATATATGAATGGATAAAAAAGAGCAAAGCTAAAAATGACGATAATAAAACAAAATATAAATCACCAAGTAAATGGACATCTGAAGATAAATTTCAAATAGTACTTGAAACATCAACCCTTAATGAAACTGAACTAGCTGAATACTGTAGAAGAAAAGGCATCTTTGTAGATGAAGTAAAAACATGGAGAAAGCAATGCCTTAAGGCTAATAATGAAGTTTCAGAAGATCCAAATAAACTTAAAGATAGTCTAAAAGAAGAACAAAAAAGAAACAAAGATCTTCAAAAAGAACTTACGAGAAAAGAAAAAGCATTAGCTGAAACAGCTGCACTATTGGTACTTAGAAAAAAGGCCCAATCCATCTGGGGGGAACACGAGGAAGACTGATCAGTACCCATGATCGGAATATAGCAGTAGAGCTGATCAATGAAGCAAGAGAAGCAGGTGCTAGGTTAAAACCAGCATGTGAGGTATTAAATATTAGTGATAGAACATATCAGAGGTGGACTAGAGATGGAGATATAAAAAAAGATCAAAGACCATTAATCACTAGACCAACTCCTAAAAACAAAATAACAAAAGAAGAAAGAAATGAAATAATTAAAACTTTAAACAGTCCTGAATATAGGGATTTAACACCATCACAAATAGTACCAAAGCTAGCCGATAAAGGTAAATATATTGCATCTGAATCAACCATGTATAGAGTGCTAAGAGAAGAAAAAATGAATACTTCCCGCAGTAGAGCAAAATCACCAGTAAAGAGAACTCCGCCAACACATGTAGCAACATCACCAAATCAGGTTTGGACCTGGGACATAACATGGTTAAATGCATTTATCAAAGGTGGGTACTATAAACTCTATCTAATCGTAGACATGTTTAGTAGACTAATCGTAGCTCATGAAGTATGGGAAGAAGAAACTGCTAAACATGCAGAGCACTTAATAAGAAAAGCTA
>CAYRYO010000038.1:5078-16592 GCA_964428475.1 uncultured Tissierellaceae bacterium | reverse complement strand
AATTTTAGTGTTAATTTTTTTAATTTAGTTTTTCATACTCTAGTTAACACTACCGCCCCTTATATTAGTATCATTATACCAAAACAAACGTTCTGTGTAAAGCAGCTTTACTATATTTTTTAAAGAAATTTTAATAATCTATCTAATTAATCCTAGATACTGGTGTATAAATAAGTAAATATGGAAAAGGGATGAATCGTAATGGAATTTACAGAAGAAGAAGCAGTAGGATACTTCGATCAGCTCAACCCCAAAACAGGTAGTTTGAGCGATGAAGAGCTTGATAATATAGCAGGAGGAACGTGTTACCACAACAACAAGAAAGTTGTCACAGAAATGCATTCATGCAGTAATTTTGAACCTAACATGTATGCTCGTCGTGATTGTAAACCTATGTGTAAAGAATGTTACTACTCCCATAGAGATAACTCTAGTATAGCTACTAGAATGAGACTTTATTGTATGTATGATAAACGGAAGTAAAATTTTAATGGTATGTTAAACAGCTATCATCCACCAAAGATAGCTGTTTTTTAATTACTGACCCTATATTTTTACTCTGAGTAGAATACTCATGTGAACTTGGCAGGGAAATTCGTGACAGTCTAGCTGCCCCGTGTCCCTACTCTAGCATCAATCTTTCAAGCTTTAATGGCTCTATATATTTTCCGTCTTTGTAGGCTCTCATATTTCCTCCAGATATTTCATCTATTAGGGCTATATGAGAATCTTCTCCTACTCTTCCAAATTCAAATTTAATATCGTAAAGTTCCATTCCTTTTTTATCTAGTTCTTCTTTTACTAGACCACCTATCTCTTTGCTTAAGCTCTCTAATACCTTGTATTCTTCTTTAGTCATTATACCAAGCATATCTAAAGCTTCATTTGTGATAAGAGGATCTCCCTTGTCATCATCTTTAAGAGTCACTTCTACATATGCATCTAGTTCTTGCCCTTCTTTAGCATACATGCCATATCTTCTTAGAAAGCTTCCAACTGCCCTATATCTGCAGATCACTTCTACTCCTTTTCCAAACATCTTAGCAGCTAGTACTGTCATTGTACTATCATCTATATCACAATCTATATAATGAGTAGGAATTCCCTTTTCATTTAACTTTTCAAAGAAAAACTTTGTAAGTCTAAGTCCAGCTTTCCCAGCCCCTTCTATCTGTAGTCCCACCGTATTTGCACCTGGGTCAAATACACCGTCCTCTCCTGTTACATCATCTTTAAACTTCAAAAGATAATTTCCATCTTCTAATTTGTAGACATCTTTTGTTTTTCCTTTATAAATTAAATTCATAATTCATCTCCTCCATACAGTTCTATTTAATATTATTATATAGGTTTTTTCAATTTTTATCAAAGTTTTTTAAATGATTAAATTATTATTTGTATATGGTATTTTTCTTGGAAATTATCCTGATTATTTCTTGTATTTTAGTGTATAATCAATATAGGATTTAATTTAATTTTAATGCTAGGAGTTGTTTAAATGAGTAATGCAACAAATGAAAACAGACTTGGAGTAGAGCCAATACTTCCTCTACTCATAAAGTTATCTATTCCCTCCATGCTATCTATGTCTATACAGGCACTCTACAATGTCGTAGATAGCATCTATGTGGGGAGGCTTAGTACAGATGCACTTTCTTCACTATCACTTGCATTTCCTTTGCAGATGATACTTATTTCTATTGCTGTAGGTACAGGGGTGGGTGCAAGTTCACTCATATCTAGACTTCTCGGGCAAAGTAAAAATGAAAAGGCGTCAATAGTAGCGGAACATGTTTTACTGTTATCCCTCATTTATGGACTTATTATAGGTCTAGTTGGCTTATTTTTCTCTAGAGATTTAATAAGTATATTTACTGATAATAAGACCTTGATTGATTTAGGAACTGAATATATTAGAATTATATTTATCGGTTCTGTCTTTCTATTTGTACCTATGCTTGCTAACAATATACTTAGGGGTGAGGGAAACACACTTATTCCTATGATATCAATGCTTATCGGATCTATAATAAATATAATACTCGATCCTTTCCTCATATTTGGTATCGGACCATTTCCACAACTCGGCGTTGCAGGTGCAGCTTATGCTACTGTAATTGGAAGGGCTTTAAGTGGAATATATATAGTTTATAAAGTACTTACAAATGATAAGGACTTAAAGTTAAATCTAAAAAAGTTTAAATTTGACTTTAAAATTATAAAAGATGTCTACAGTGTTGGGCTACCTGCTATGATAATGCAATTTTTAGCTTCATTTATGGTAGGTGGACTCAATATAATAGTAGGAAACTACAATGAATATGCAGTAGCTGTAGTAGGGATTTACTTTAGACTTCAAAGCTTTGTCTTTATGCCTGTATTTGGGCTTAATCAAGGATATATGCCTATCATAGGATATAATTATGGCCATAATAATCCAAGTCGAATGAAAGAAACTATTAAATATGGTCTAATAGTCGGGTTTACCATTACCAGCTTAGGTTTTATCCTATTTCAGACTATTCCTGGTCTATTAATCAGACTTTTCAATGACAATGAAGAATTGATTGAAATAGGTATAAATGCTCTAAAGACAATAAGTCTTGCATTCCCTATAATAGGACTTTCTATAGTTGGTTCTACTACATTGCAGGCTGTTGGTAAGGGATTTGCAAGTATGATAGTTTCTTTTTTAAGACAGATAATAATATTACTTCCTGTGGCTTATTTTCTTGGAAAGGTCGGAGGACTAAGTTGGGTTTGGTATGCTTTTCCTATTTCAGAAGGTATAGCTTTTGTGCTTCTTCTTATATTCTTCAAAAATATATTCTCCAAAATATTAAATAATATGGAAAAAGGTCAAGATAAAAACGAACTTTTAAAAGATTAACTCTAAGGAGTTAATCTTTTTTGAATAATCTGCAAATTGTATGGACATTGTTCTAGATTTGTATTAGAATGTATAGTATATACAAATACTAATTTTAAAGGAGGAATAGTTGTGGAACAAAAACGAGAAAATTGGGGTTCGAGAGTTGGTTTCATTATGGCGGCAGCTGGTTCAGCCGTTGGACTTGGTAACATTTGGCGTTTTCCATATTTGGCTGGCCAAAATGGAGGCGGGGCATTTCTTATTATTTATCTAATCTTTGCTGTTATTATTGGTATCAGTATTATGACGGCTGAACTTACTGTTGGAAGAAGAACTAGTTTAGCTGCTGTAGGTGCCTATAAAACTACTAGTAAGAACTGGACATTTGTAGGAGTTATAGGCGTTTTGACTGCATTCCTAATCATGGGATTTTATCCTGTAGTTGGTGGATGGAGTTTAGCTTATATAGTTAAATCATTTACGGGATTAATTACACCCGGCAATGATATGGGTGCTGTATTTGGTTCTTTTATGACAGGTGGAGTGGTTCCGCTTATATGGACCTTTGTATTCCTTGCTATGAATGTATTTATAGTTACTAAGGGTATAGCTGGAGGAATCGAAAAAGCAGGTAAGGTACTTATGCCTACATTATTTATACTTCTTATATTGATATCTATCAAGAGTATTAGTTTGCCTGGTTCAGGTGCAGGTTTAGAGTTTTTATTTAAACCAGATTTCTCAAAGGTGACTGGAGACACCATACTGGCCGCCCTCGGTCAAGCATTCTTCTCGCTTAGTCTGGGTATGGGCTGTATGATCACCTATGGTAGTTACCTAGGCAAGCAAGAAAACCTACAACAAAACGCAATGATTATAACAGTTATTGACACAATGATTGCAACCTTAGCTGGAGTAGCAATATTCCCAGCATTATTCGCATTTGGACTTGAGCCTACTGCAGGACCTGGTCTTGTATTTGTAGTAGTTCCATCTATATTTGCTGAAATGGGCGGTATCGGAACATTATTCTCAGCTTTATTCTTTGTAGCTTTAACAGTTGCAGCACTTACTTCTTCAGTTTCACTTCTTGAAGTTGTAGTTGCATATCTAATAGATGAGAAAAAATTGGAGAGAAAAAAAGCAGTATATCTTACAGCAGCTATTATGGTAGTTACTTGTACTATGGCTTCATTATCTCTTGGAGCAGTTCCAGGAATTAGCCTATTTGGAGTACCAGCATTTGATATATTTGATATTCTTACAGATAAGATCTTCATGGCAATTGGCGGTATGCTACTTGCAATATTTGCTGGATGGGTTCTTAAAAAGGAAGACCTCAAGGATGAACTTACAAATGGCGGCACCATAGAATTTAAACTATTTGAAACTTGGTATGCACTTATAAAGTATATTATACCAATTGCTATAGCAATAGTTGCAATATTTGGTATTATATCTATTGAACAAAAAGGTGTAATGTTCTTAGGATTTGGAATCATGGCTGTGCTTGCAATATTTTCAAAAAAACTTTAATGCTTTAAAGGGATTGGCCTAGTCCAACCCCTTTTTTATTTATATATTTTCTATTTCCATTGTAACAATAATCTTATTACTCAATATAATATATTAAGCATTAAGTTTTGCTAATAATGTATTGGAGGTAATTTTTTATGGCTGAAAATAAAAGTTTGTTCGGTGGAATTGGTGGATGTGATAGTGAACTTCTGCTTTTCTTCTTGCTTATAATAGTACTATTTATGCCGTGTGGCAGATGCTAAAAAAAAGGTTTGCCTAAGGCAAACCTTTTTTTATTTATGCTACTACTTTTTTCTTTGATTTATATATAAATAATCCTATTGCACTTACTGCTATTATTATTCCAGCTGGATAAGCAATACTTGTAGATAATCCAAGTCCTTCTGGTGCTTGAACTATATATGTTGCTGATACCGCAGTCATAAATGTAGCCGGTATACTTAACATCCAGTGACATTTATTTCTAGTTACTAAATAAGCTGCAGCTGCCCAAAGTACTATCATAGCTAATGTTTGATTTGACCATGCGAAATATCTCCAAATAATATTAAAGTCAATAAAAGTTAAAGAAAATCCTACTGCAAATAATGGTGCTGACATTATAAGTCTATTTTTTATAGGTCCTTGTTTATAGTTCATGGCATCCGCTATTGTAAGTCTTGCAGATCTAAATGCTGTATCTCCTGATGTAATAGGACATGCTACAACACCTAGCATTGCAAGAAGCCCACCTATAGGTCCTAGAAGCCCATTTGATATTGTGTTAACTATTCCAGCAGGTCCTCCACCATTTGTAATTGCATCTTGAAGCCCTGGTATCCCATGGAAGAAAGCCATTGCCGCAGCTGCCCAAATCATAGCAATGATTCCTTCTGATATCATTGCACCGTAAAATATTTTTCTACCATAGCTTTCTTTTGTCATACATCTAGCCATCATTGGTGATTGAGTAGCATGGAATCCACTTATTGCACCACATGCTATTGTAGTAAATAATATTGCCCATATTGGAAGTCCACCTGGATGTAAGTTTGAAATTGTAAATGCTGGAAGAGTATAGCCTTTAATTACTAGCATACTTCCGATTCCACCCGCCATTATAAGTAGCGATAGTCCAAATACTGGATATATCTTACCTATTACTTTGTCAACTGGAAGTACAGTAGCTAAGAAATAATAGACTAAGATAATTCCAACCCAAATCTGTACACTTTTTATTCCGAATAAGTTTAAATTTGCTAAAAGTCCTGCAGGACCTGTCATAAATACTGTACCAACTAAAACAAGAAGAACAACTGAGAATACTCTCATTACTTTTCTAGCGCCTTCTCCTAAGTATATACCTACTATCTCAGATATACTCATACCATCGTGCCTAATTGAAAGCATCCCTGAATAATAATCATGTACGGCACCTGCAAATACACTACCTAAGGCAATCCATATAAATGCTGCTGGTCCAAATAATGCCCCTTGAATAGCTCCAAAGATTGGTCCAAGTCCAGCTATGTTTAAAAGCTGAATAAGAAATATTCTGCCCCAACTCATGGGCATAAAATCTACACCATCTTCGAGTCTATTTGCTGGTGTCACTATAGCGTCATCTGCACCAAAATGTTTGTCTACCACTTTTCCATAAGTGAAATAACCTACTATAAGTACTAAAATTCCTATAATCATTTGCAACATATAAAAACCCCTCCTTTATTTTATATCTTTATTATATGATAATTTTCTATCATATATTGAATATATAGCCAAGACGCCAAATTTTATGTTTGACTTGCAATATAAGAGGGTATGATACACTATTCTATATTCATCTTATCTTTAAAATCTTTTATATGACTTCTACTTACAGGTATAGACTCTTTTATATCTTTAAAATTTATATTGTAAGTGTAATTAAACCAAGGCACTATGGATTCTATCATATCTAAGTTTACTATATAGGATTTATGCGATCTAAAAAAGGTGTCCCTTGGCATTTTATCTATTAATTCATTTAAACTTATATTTAACTTGTATTTCCCACTCGCTGTAACTATAATGGTTGATTTATCTTCAATTGTAGCATATATAATTTCTTTCGTATCTATAGGAAATAGCTTGTTATTATGATATACAGAAATCCTATTTAGATTCTTGTGTTTTTTATCTTCTATATCTTCTATTATAGATTTTAGCTTATGGTATCCTATATCTTTTCTTTCTTCTTTGAGTAGATTTATCCTATCTATTGCCTTATATAATCTCTCTTTTGATATAGGCTTAAGAAGGTAGTCTATTGCATTTACGTCAAATGCATCTACTGCAAAGTTGTCATATGCCGTTACAAATATTATATCTATATTTTTATCTTTTTCAGCTAGCATTTTGGCAACATCTATTCCGCTTATCTCAGGCATTTCTATATCTAAAAATACCATATCTGGAGCTAAGCTATCTATCAACTTTATTGCATCTACTCCATTGCTTGCTTCACCTAATACCACAATATCTTCAATATCCTTTAGCATATATTTCAATTCTTCTCTTGCAGGAGTTTCGTCATCTACTATTAAGCATGTCAACATTTAATCTCAATCCCCCCTATATTAAAGCTTAGGAATAACAATAGTTGCTATAGTACCTTCATTTAATTTCGACTTTATCTTTAATCCGTATTCTTTTCCATATTTATTGATCAACCTTTCATTTATATTTTTAAGGCCAATTCTGTTATTATCCTGACAGTTCCCTTTAACCAGTAATCCATTTAAGCAATCTTCGGACATACCTATGCCATTGTCCCTTACTGTTAACCTTATACCATTTTTTTCTTCAGATGCTACTATTTCAACTCTTCCGCCTTCTATCTTTTTAAGCACCCCATGTTTTATTGCATTCTCAACCAATGGTTGAAGTAAGAGTGGGGGTATTTTACATTTAATGTCTTCTGGTATATGGTAGATAATTTCCAATTTATCTCCAAACCTTGCCCTTTCAATCTCTACATAGGAGTTAATGTTTTCTACTTCTCTATAAAGATCTACATCATTTACTTGATTTTGTAAGTTGTTCCTAAAATAATTTCCAAGATGGATTAAGAGTCCTCTTGCATTTTCAGGTTGCGTCCTAATAAGCGAAACTATTGTATTTATAGCATTAAATAAAAAATGTGGATTTATCTGAGCTTGTAGAGCTTTAAGTTCCGACCTTGATAAGAGTTCTCTTTGATAGTCTATTTTGCTTAGTTCTATTTGTGTTGAAAAAATGCTAGCAAGTCCTACTGCTAGTTCCTTTTCTACTTTTGTAATAGAATTTTCTTGGTCTTTATATAATTTCAATGTTCCTATTACCCGTTCTTCTTCTTTTATAGGAGCTATGATTGCCGATTTAAGTGGGCATTTTCTTTCTTTACAGCCAATTCCATCTTTTGTATTGGCGATTATATAATCCCTGTTCTCTATTACCTTTCTTGTTAAATCTGTCTTTATGTAGTTTCCAGCAATATGATGGTCTTCTCCTATGCCTACATGGGCAAGTATTTTTTCAGTGTCTGTAAAAGCAACCGCTTTAATATTTGTCATATTGTAGATTATCCTTGCTGTTTCAACTGCTGTTTCCTCATTATATCCTTTGCGAAAATATTTGAGTGTTTTATCTGCTATCTTGAGTGCTATTTTGGCTTGATAGACTGATTCATTTTCAATTTCTTTGAGAATGCTATCTATAATTGCTATAAATATAGCTATACCTATTCCATTTGCAAGTATCATAGGAATACCTATTATTTTTACAAGTTCCATTGCTGCTTCATATGGCTTTGCTACAATTAAAATAATAAGCATCTGCATTATCTCTGCTATAAATCCAGTTATTAATGCAAATATTACTCTTGACTTGCTTTTTTCAAACTTTCTTCTGAGTAGGCCTGCTAAGATCCCTTCTGCTATTGTGGAAATAGCACAAGCTAGAGATGTAAAGCCTCCTATATTTATTAGCATTCTATGCCCTCCGGCTATAACTCCTGCTAGGGTGCCAACAAAAGGCCCTCCCAAGAGTCCACCTACAAATACACCTACCACCCTTGCATTTAATATTGCCCCTTGTATATGTATCCCAGTATATGTTCCTATTATGCCAAATCCACCAAATAAAAATGCTAGAAATATCTTGTCTTTTAAATTTATGTTTTGCTTTGATACAAATTTTTTAAAAAGACCTATCTTTGATAATATAACTGCTAGCACCAAAATTATTCCCACTCTATTCGATAGGTTTTCAAGTAAATCTATTAACATGATTTCCACCCCTTATTAAAAAAGTATATCATCATCTAATCTTTTAAATATAGTATGCTTTTGAGAGGATTTATTTTTTTCTTTTAAAGTATTCTTTTCTAAATTCTTTTTATCTGCATTTAAATCAAATTCATATATTCTATCCCAATCAGCTATAAGTATTGCTAGCCTTTCTCTTTCTTCTTCTAACAGTTCTGAGCCTTTAGATGTAATAATATAGTTCTTTCTTCTCTCTTCTACAGAGCTTTGTTCTATTATATTTTCATTTTCAAATCTACTTAATAGGGCATACAATGTTCCTGGTCCTACTGTTACTCGGTCATCTGTAAATTCGCTAATAAATTTCATTATTTCATATCCATATCTCTCTTCTCTTAATGCCAGTAAAATATAGTACATAGGTTCTGTGAGCGTCTTTAATTGTTCCCTTGCCATATATTCTCTCCACCTCTTGGTAATTATATATTTATCAATCATTATAATTATATAGGACTTGGATTATATGGTCAATCACTTGTCCCATGTTTTCGAATATTCTGCATATCCATATTATTCCGTATATTGAAATAAGCTCTGTTTTTTTATTATATTGGATAATAGTTTGTTATTTCTATGTTTTTTTTATTTGTATATGTTATAATGTCTTGATATGGTTTTGAACCGTGAAATAAATTATAGATGAGGATGGTATAGATTTGATAAGTGTAAATAATGTAAGTTTAAGATATGGTGCTCAAAAGTTATTTGATGACGCCACTTTGGTATTTAATCCAGGAAATTGTTATGGTGTTATAGGTGCAAATGGAGCTGGAAAGAGTACCTTTTTAAGGATATTATCAGGTGATCTTGAGCCTGATACTGGAAGTGTTTCCATAGCTAAGGATATTCGTATGTCTGTATTAACGCAGGATCATTATAAATACGACAAGGAAAAAGTGATTACTACTGTAATCATGGGAAATAAGAGACTCTATGATATTATGATAGAAAAAGATGCTATATATTCAAAAGAAGACTTTTCAGATGAGGATGGCATAAAAGCTTCTGAACTTGAGGGAGAATTTGCAGAGATGGATGGCTGGAGTGCAGAATCTGAGGCTTCTTCACTGCTTCAAGGTTTGGGTATTCCAACTGAACTTCATGAAAAAAATGTAGAAGAGTTAAATGGAAAGGACAAGGTAAAAGTATTGCTGGCACAAGCTCTCTTTGGCAAGCCTGGCATATTGATACTAGATGAGCCTACAAATCACTTGGATGTAAGGAGCATAAAATGGCTACAGAGCTTCTTGGGAGATTTTGAGGGCACTGTAATAGTGGTATCTCATGATAGACATTTTCTCAATGAAGTATGTAATCATATGGTGGATATAGACTTTGGAAAGATAAAAATGTTTGTTGGAAACTATGACTTTTGGTATGAATCAAGTCAATTAGCTCTTCAACTAATGAAAGATCAAAATAAGAAAAAAGAAGAGAAGATAAAAGACCTACAGGCATTCGTGGCACGGTTTTCTGCCAACGCATCTAAGTCAAAGCAGGCAACTTCTCGTAAAAAACTTCTTGAAAAAATAACTTTAGATGATATAAAACCATCTACTAGAAGATATCCATTTGTTGGATTTACTATGGAAAGAGAAGTAGGCAATGAAATCTTAACTGTAGAGGATATATCAAAAGAAGTTGATGGAAAAACTGTATTAGATAAGATAAGCTTTAGAGTTAATAAAGGAGATAAGATAGCTTTTATAGGAAATGAAATGGCTATTACAGGTTTGTTTGATATATTGATGGAAGAAATGGAGGCAGATAGCGGTAGCTTTAAATGGGGCCAAACTATTACCCATTCATATTTTCCAAAAGATAACTCAGAGTTTTTCAATGATGTAGATTACAATTTAGTTGATTGGATGAGGCAATATTCAGAGGAGAAATCCGAAATTTATCTAAGAGGCTTTTTAGGTAGAATGCTTTTCTCTGGTGAAGAAGCTTTAAAACAAGCCAAGGTATTATCTGGTGGAGAAAAGGTTAGGTGTATGCTTTCTAAGATGATGCTTAAAAATGCAAATGTATTGATACTTGATCAACCTACAAATCACCTAGACCTTGAATCTATTACTGCTGTTAACAATGGTCTTCGTGATTATAAGAGCAATATACTATTTACTTCTCATGACCATCAATTTATAGATACTATTGCAAATAGAATAATAGATATAAAAGATGATGGCTCCTTTGTAGATAGGACTATGACCTATGAAGAGTATATTGAAAGATTTTATATAGACTAATAAATATGAAAATAAAAAAAGATCCTCGAAACATTTCAAATGACTAAAACACTGTCACTCAAAATGTAGAAAAGGATCTTTTTGTCTATATTGTTTTAAATGGCTTATAATAATTTTTCCCTCAACAAGCGACTAAAGCCATCTATGATTATTACCATTACAGAAATTCCAAGAAGTAGTAGTCCTACCTTTTCCCAGCTCCTCCAACTTATATTCATAGCTAGACTTGTACCTATTCCTCCTGCACCTATTATTCCTAGTATAGTCGAATTTCTAATATTGGATTCAAGTCTATATAATAGCAAACTTATAAATGTTGGAAAAGTGTGGGGCAGTAAACCGTGAATATAGCTTTGAAACTTGCTTCCTCCAACAGTTAATATATTATTTCTAATATTTTCTTCACCGTTTTCAAGCACTTCACTATACATCTTTGTAAGTACTCCACTAGTATATATGCTTAGTGCCATAGCGCCAGCTAATGGCCCTGGCCCAATACCCCTAAAGAATATTATGGCAGTAATTATAG
>CAYRYO010000038.1:0-4978 GCA_964428475.1 uncultured Tissierellaceae bacterium | reverse complement strand
CCAGCTAATGGCCCTGGCCCAATACCCCTAAAGAATATTATGGCAGTAATTATAGGTGGGAATGTCCTTAATATATTTATAATTGCCTTAAAGAATATAGATATTCTTCTATCCGGCGATGTATTAAATGCTGTAAAATATGAAAATAATATAGCAGTTATCCCTCCAGTTATAGTTGCAAATATAGCTATAAATAGGCTTTCTCCTATGCCTTCTAGCATTTTAGAAAAATAGGTGAAATCAACAGCTATCATTCTCTTGATCATTGCCTTGCCTTGAAGGAGTCCTAGCAAGAGCCTTTCTTTATCTATATCGAAAAATTGAAATATCACATATACAATAACAATTAAAGAAATAGCTACTAAAAATGGTTTGAAATTGTTAAATTTTCTATATGAAGCTATTGATTTAAAGTGAATCTTTATTTTCTTTAAATTTTTTCTTATAAAAAGACTTAGTAAATCTATTACAAGTATAGATAAAAATAAAATTAAAATTATAGTAGCTAAATTATCATATCTAAGATGATTTAAATCTCTCCACATAATTTGTCCTATTCCACCTGCTCCTACAAGACCCAGTATGGTGGCACTTCTTATATTGGTTTCAAGTACTATAAAAAATACAGAAATAGATAGTTCCACCATATAGGGAAGAACTGAATATCTTAAAACCTGTATAGATGTAGCACCTACTGATATAGTTGAATTTATATTGTTTTCATTTATTGCATCTATATACTCTCTAAATAACTTTAAAGAAATTAAAAATGCAATTATACTAAGTGCAAGTATCCCTGAAAACCTTCCAATACTAAATACACTTACAAGTATTGATGCCCATATAAGTCCTGGAATCGTCCTTAAGAATGCGAATATACCACTTAAAATCCCTGCTATATACCTATTTGTGCCTACTTTCTTAGAAATCAAAATAGAAAAAGGTATAGCTAGTATTACACCTGTAATGGATGATACTATAGCCATTTGAAGTGTTTCAAAGAGTTTTTCTATAACTTGACCCTTATAAGAAAAATTCGGATGTAACATTCTCCTAAATAAATCAAGCATGCTTGGAATACCCCTAAATAATCTTACAATATCAAAATTTACCTTGTAAGCTAAAAACAATAAGGACAAGATAAATACAGTGAAATAGATATACTTTTTTCTTCTTCTTTTACTTGTATATTTCTTCAAGGATTCCATCTGTTAGTTCACCCACTTCACCATCGAATATTTTCTTGCCCTCTTTCAAGGCTACAATCCTATGGCAATATTTTTTTGCTAGATTCACATCGTGAAGATTTATAAGGATTGTCGTGTTTTTCTTGATATTTATCTTCTTAAAGTACTCCATTATATCTTCTCCAATCTTTATATCAAGACTAGACACCGGTTCGTCAGCAAGGATTATATGCGGTCTTTGACAAATTGTCTTTGCGATAGCAACTCTTTGCTTTTGTCCACCGCTTAAATCACTGCCTCTTTGAAAGATCTTTTCACTAAGTCCAACTATATCAAGAGCTTTCATAGCCCTTTCATATTCAGCTTCTGTAAATATTCCCAAGATAGACTTTAAGGAAGACTTGTATCCAAGTCTTCCTATTAAAACATTTTGTAGTACAGATGATTCTTCTATTAAATTATAATCTTGAAATACAAATCCTATATTTCTTCTAACAGCTCTTAATTCTTTACCCTTTAAAGATGTTATATCTTTTCCCTGGAAATATATCTTTCCCTTTATAGGTCTATTCAGTAAATTAATAGTTTTAAGAAGGGTAGATTTTCCACTTCCCGAGCTTCCTATTATAGCAACTATTTCTCCTTTACCTACTTCCAAGCTTAAATCGTCTACTGCCATTATTTTTTTATCATATGAAACTGATATATTTTCAAGTTTTAACATAATATCATCCTATTCGTCTTCTAAGTCTACATTCATAGTTTCTGCTGTAGTTCTTATTACATCATAATCTTCATCTAGAGCCTTTTCAAATCCATACATATTAAAGAGTTCTTTTAGAAGTTCTGATCCCTCTTCTGTAGCTGCAATATTAAGTAGTGCACCACTTATCTTGTCTCTCATGTCCTGGTCCATATCACCTTTTACTGTGACTGATATATTTGGTATATAATCAGTGTAGCCTAAAATCTCTGTTTTTTCTATTGCATCTGGAAAATCTTCCTTGTATCTATCTCTAGCGTCAACAAAGGTAGTGGCAACATCCACATCCCCATTTAATAGAAGTTGAAGGGCCTTATCATGTCCTCCGCCGTATACATATTCCATATCACTTTCTATATCTATGCCATTCTCAATTAAATGAGCCCCTGGAAATAGATATCCTGAAGTAGATGATGGGTCTACAAATGCTACCTTTTTCCCTCTTACATCTTCAAAGCTCTTTATATCACTGTCTTTTGCAACTATAAATTGAGATCTATACTTTGCTTGTCCGCTTTTATTTACCGCTGTAAGTATTACTTCTGCATCACTTTCCTTGTTTGCAAGTACATATGCAAATGGTGGAATAAATCCAAAATCAACTTGGCCCGAGCCAAGTCCTTCTACTACTCCTACATAATTTGTAGCCGTGAATCCTTCTACTTTAACACCTAATTCTTCTGATAACATCGCTGTAAGTGGTTCTACTGATTCAATTAAAGTGTCTCCATCTTTCATAGGAACAAAGCCCATCTTGATTGCTTGCTCTTGCTTTGAACACCCAGTAAAACTTAAAATCATGCCTAAGCTTAAAAATAGTATAAATATTTTCTTCATCTCTATTACCTCCATTTTTTTGTTTTTCTAATTATATATTACAACATTTCTCCTTATCTTGCAATACACTTTTAAATTATTTATACAATTGTATTTACATACCCATACACTTTTGTTTGATAAAATAAAAAGATCCCTCACTGTAAAGGATCTTTTTATTTTAATATATTTTATAACTTAAATATATTTACTAATTGATTTAATTTTTCTGCTGTTAAAGCTTGGTTTTCAGCTGATTCTGCTATTTGTTCCAATGCGGTAACTGTTTGGTCCATTCCTCGCATTATTTCATCAGAATTTGAAGAAAGATAATTTAAATTGCCCGCAATATTTTGTATTACTGAACTTATCTGCTCTGTAGATGCATTTAATTGCTCGGACATGGCTGCATTTTCCCCTGATACTGCATTTAAATAATTTGCATCCTCTCCATATTGATTTCCTGTTTCTATTAAAAGCTCATAATCGTTTGTAACACTTTCCTTCATAAAATCAATGGTATCTCTAGCATTAGAAGATAAATTTTCAAAGGCATCTTCTACATCATGTACTACTGTTTGTATGTTTGATACATATTCCTCTGATTGTTCTGCTAATTTCCTTATTTCATCTGCTACTACTGCAAATCCTCTACCTGCATCTCCTGCCCTTGCAGCCTCTATTGCTGCATTAAGTGCCAATAAGTTGGTTTGGGAAGCTATGGCTGATATAGATTCTGCTATTATATAAATCTTATTTACTACCTTACCCTTTTCTATTGCATCTGATATATTTTCACCCTTTTCAACTAAAAGAGTTTCTGCATTCTTTTTAGATGCTTGACCTTGAAGTTTTACCTTTTCTGCTTTTTCTTTGATTACCATTGCAGCTTGATTGCCTTTTGAAGAACTTGAAGCTAATTGATTGATTCCTGAATTTACTTCTTGTATATTAGCTGTCAACTCTTCGGTTGCAGCATTTACTTCTTGAATATTATTTACTATTTCAACTGTATTATTTGATAACATTTCAAATGTCGAGTTTATTTCTTCAATAGTTGCAGATAATTCTTCAGATGAAGAAGTCATATCTCCCGATTCTCTTGCTATATTGAGAATTAGGCCCTTGATTTTTTCTTTGGCTTGTCCTAATGAATCTATTAAAAGTCCCACTTCATCGTTGGAGCTCTGAATATCAATTTCATGACTTAAATCACCTTCACCTAATGACATTGAAAGGTCAACCCCTCTTTTCACAGCACGAACTACACTGGAGGATATCGATAGAGCAAGTACTATTCCCACCAATAAACTCAAGCCTGATATAGTTAACATTAAAAAAGAAGCACTTTTGTAAGCTGCGTTGTTTTTGTTGTTTTGACTTTGAGCAATCTCTTGATTTAAATCTATGATTTCATCAATTCTTGTAAATAATGCATCTGTAAATAAATTTAGATTTTTTATATATACAGATGCCGCTGCTCTATTTCCTGTATTTAAAGTATCCAATATTACATCTCTTTTACCCTTATAGTGTGCTATATCACTACTTGCAAGCTCCCATAGCTCTGCTATTTCTGCTGTCATACTTCTACTAGTGAAATTCTCAAGAATCATATTATAATCATCCGTCTTTAATTCTACTTCTTGAATATATTCATCTGCTTTTATTTGTATTTGTTCTTCTGCTAGATAGCGAAGTAAAATAGTTATTTCTAAAAGATCTTCTTTTATCCTGTGAAGTTCATCTATGCTCTGAAGATTTTCATCATACATTTTTTGAGATGTTTTATTTAATTTTCCCATATTGTAAACCCCTAATACCCCAACTGCTCCTGCAAATATTGTAAGAGCTAAGAAACCTGCAATCAATTTAGTTCTGATAGATGTATTGCTTGAATGCGTTTTTTTCTTATTAGAGCTTTTATCTTTTACTCCAGATCCCTCTATATCCTCATCTTTGGGTTCATCCACATGTTGGTCAAAAAATTCGTCTCCAGATTCCTCTATAAGCTCATCTATAGATTCGTCAAAAAATTCATCTTCGAATTCGCCTTTATGTTCATCTTCAGGCTTATTTCCAAGATTATTGAAATTATTAGATCCTTTCAATTCTATTCCCCCTTGTAGAAAATTTTACTACTAGTAATATATATCATAACGCAATTTAGTGTATCTTTCAATAAGAATGATTATTCACACTATATATTTAT
>CAYRYO010000037.1:7183-16725 GCA_964428475.1 uncultured Tissierellaceae bacterium | reverse complement strand
AATTTAAGAAATGGGAAAAGCAAAATTTGAAAGAACAAAACCCCACGTAAACATAGGAACAATAGGACACGTAGACCACGGTAAAACAACATTAACAGCGGCAATCACAATGGTATTAAACCAAAGATTTGGATCAGGAGAAGCAATAAGCTATGACAACATAGACAAAGCACCAGAAGAAAGAGAAAGAGGAATCACAATCTCAACATCACACGTAGAATACGAAACAGCAAACCGTCACTATGCACACGTGGACTGCCCAGGCCATGCTGACTATGTAAAGAACATGATAACGGGAGCAGCTCAAATGGACGGAGCAATCTTAGTAGTATCAGCAGCAGATGGACCGATGCCACAAACGAGAGAACATATTCTTTTATCAAGAAATGTAGGAGTGCCAACAATAGTAGTATTCTTAAACAAAGAAGATATGGTAGATGATGAAGAATTAATCGAATTAGTAGAAATGGAAGTAAGAGAATTGCTATCAGAATACGACTTTGATGGAGATGGAACACCAATAGTAGTAGGATCAGCATTAAAAGCAATCGAAGAACCAGACGGACCATGGGGAGACAAAATAGTTAAGCTAATGGAAGAAGTAGACGCATACATTCCAGCACCAAAAAGAGACACAGACAAACCATTCCTAATGCCAGTAGAGGATGTATTCTCAATTACAGGAAGAGGAACAGTAGCAACAGGAAGAGTAGAAAGAGGAGTAGTAAAAACAGGAGACAATGTAGAAATAGTAGGACTAGCAGAAGAAGCAAGAACAGTAGTAGTAACAGGAGTAGAGATGTTTAGAAAACTGCTTGACGAAGCACAAGCAGGAGATAATATAGGAGCACTTCTAAGAGGAGTACAAAGAACTGATATCGAAAGAGGACAAGTATTAGCAGCACCAAAGTCAATCAAACCTCACACAAGGTTCGAATCAGAAGTATATGTACTATCAAAAGAAGAAGGCGGTCGTCATACACCATTTTTCAACGGATATAGACCACAATTTTATTTTAGAACAACAGATGTAACAGGAGACATTCAATTAGAAGAAGGCGTAGAAATGGTAATGCCAGGAGACAACGCAAAATTCATAATAGAACTAATCACACCAATCGCAATAGAAGAAGGATTAAGATTTTCAATACGTGAAGGTGGAAGAACAGTAGGATCAGGAGTTGTAACTAAGGTTCTTGCTTAATTAAAATCAAAGAAAGACTAGGTCTTTTTAGCCTAGTCTTTTTTCTGGTAATGTATATTTTTTATTGACATAATTTTTTATTTATGATAATTTATATGAGTAACACTATTAAATATGGGTGAGTGTGTCTAAGACATTTATATATAGGATTTTGTAGGAGGTGTTGGATTTGAGAACTAAGATAACTTTGGCTTGTACAGAATGTAAACAGAGAAATTATGTTTCATTTAAAAATAAAAAAAATAATACTGAGAGAATAGAATTAAACAAATATTGCAAGTTTTGCAAAACTCATACTGCTCATAAAGAAACAAAATAATTATTGCAAATTACTATAAAAAGGAATAAGGAAGTGAGTAATATGACATCACCAACTAATGTAAAGAAATCTAAAATGGGTACTTATTTTAGAGGTGTTAAGGCCGAAATGAAAAAAGTTTCTTGGCCTACAAAAAAAGAATTACTTAATTACACATCAGTAGTAGTTGCACTTAGTATTCTTGTATCTATTATTGTTTGGGTACTTGATATAATAATTAATTATGGAATTCAACTGATAGTTAAGTGATTAAAGGAGGGAAGGACCGAGAGGTTCCCGATTATATGACGGAAAAAAGTAGAGAAGAAAGGGCTATGGATGCAAATTGGTATGTAGTCCATACTTATTCAGGTCATGAAAACAAGGTTAAAGCTAATCTTGAAAAAATGGTAGAGAATAGAGGAAATAGAGACGATATATTTGAAGTTGCGGTGCCCACTGAGGAATATATGGATACAAAGGGCACAGTGAAAAAAATGAAAGAAAGAAAACTGTTTCCGGGATATGTGCTAGTAAAGATGATAATAAATGATGAATCTTGGTATCTAGTTAGAAACACTAGAGGTGTTACAGGATTTGTTGGACCAGGATCTAAGCCTGTTCCACTTTCTGAAAGGGAAGTAAGTGCATTAGGAGTACAAGAAAAAACTGTAACAACGGTTGATGTTGAGCTTAAAGACAGTGTTAGAATAATATCTGGACCATTTGAAAACTTCATGGGAAGTGTTGAGAATATAAACTTAGAGAAGAAAAAGGTCAAAGTATTTGTATCTATGTTTGGAAGAGAGACTCTTGTTGAACTAGATTTTGATCAGATAGAAAAATCATAGTTTTTTAAAGCAAATTGCTTTTTAAATATATATTAAGTGGGAGGGTTATCCCGATAAACCACAAAGGAAATTAGGAGGTGGAAGTTAATGGCAAAGAAGGTTATTGCTTTAGTAAAGTTACAAATACCAGCTGGAAAAGCTACGCCAGCGCCACCTGTAGGAACTGCATTAGGACCTCATGGAGTAAATATCATGCAATTTACAAAAGAATTCAATGCAAAAACTGCAGACCAGGCTGGAATGATAATACCAGTTGTTTTAACAGTTTATGGAGATAGATCTTTTTCTTTTATAACTAAGACACCACCAGCTGCAATTTTAATTAAGAAAGCTGTTGGATTAGAAAAAGCTTCAGGTGAACCAAACACAAACAAAGTTGCTAAAATCAGCAAAGATAAGGTAAGAGAAATTGCTGAGATAAAAATGCCAGATTTAAATGCTTCATCAGTTGAAACTGCAATGAAGATGATTGCTGGTACAGCGAGAAGTATGGGTATTACAGTAGAAGAATAATTATATAGATTAAGTGGGAGGATTTCCGTTAGAACCACAAGGAGGTAAATAAATGTCTAAAAAAGGTAAGAATTATCAAGAAAGCAGTAAAATAGTTGATAGAACTAAACTATATGATGTAGGAGAATCTATAGAACTTGTTCAAAAAACAGCAAAAGCAAAATTTGATGAAACAATAGATTTATCAGTGAGGCTTGGAGTAGATCCAAAGCATGCAGATCAACAAGTAAGAGGTGCTGTTGTACTACCAAATGGAACTGGAAAATCAGTTACTGTATTAGTATTCGCAAAAGGTGAAAAGGCTCAAGAAGCTGAAGCCGCTGGAGCAGAATATGTTGGTGGAGAAGAATTAGTTCAAAAGATTCAAAGTGAAAATTGGTTTGACTTTGATGTTGTAGTTGCAACACCAGATATGATGGGCGTTGTAGGTAGAATAGGTAGAGTGCTTGGACCAAAAGGATTAATGCCAAACCCAAAATCAGGAACTGTAACTTTTGAAGTTGAAAAAGCAGTAAAAGAGATTAAGGCTGGTAAGGTTGAATATAGAGTAGATAAGGCAAGTATAATAAATGTACCTATAGGAAAAGTTTCTTTTGGAACTGAAAAAATAAGAGAAAACTTTGATACAGTTATGGATGCTATTATAAAAGCAAAACCAGCAGCTGCAAAAGGTAGATATCTAAAGAGTGTAACAATATCTAGCACTATGGGACCAGGAATTAGAATTAATGGTCAAAAGTTAGTGTAATTACATTGACAGATAGTATAGTAACTGATATAATTACAATGTTAATTAAATAAAGCACCGTAGACAGTAGGTACCTTAGGGTTTAATTTCCTACCGAGGTTTAAATAAATCATCATGATTTTATTTGAGATCTCTCCATGTCTGCGGAGGGGTCTTTATTTATATGCAATATAGGAGGTGAAGTCTGTGAAGGAAAAAACCCTTCAAGCTAAAAGTCAAAATGTAAATGAAATTAAAGGAAAAATCGAAAAAGCTGAATCAATAGTACTAGTTGATTACCGTGGACTAAATGTAGAACAACTTACAGAACTAAGAAGCAAGTATAGAGAAGCTGGTGTTGAATATAAAGTTTATAAAAACAGTATGATGAGATTTGCTTTTAAAGATTCTGGTTTTGAAGATTTTAATGAGTATTTAAAAGGACCAAGTGCTGTAGCTTTTGGATATGATAGTCCGATTCAAGCTGCTAAGATAACAGCAGAATTTTCAAAGGTCAATGAAAACTTAGAAATCAAAGCAGGTATAGTAGATGGAAAGGTTATAGATGTCGATGGCATTAAAGAACTAGCAAGTCTACCACCACGAGAAGTACTTATAGCAAAAGCACTATGTGGATTTAATGCACCAATACAAGGATTTGCTAATGTATTAAGTGGCACTATAAAAGGTTTAGCAGTAGCATTAAATGCTATAGCAGAACAAAAACAAGCCCAAGAGGCGTAAAAGAAAATTAATCTGGAGGGATATATAAAATGGCAAGTGAAAAAGTATTAAGTTTAATTGAAGAGGTTAAGAATTTAACTGTATTAGAATTATCAGAGTTAGTTAAAGCATTAGAAGAAGAATTTGGAGTAAGTGCGGCAGCTCCAGTAGCAGTAGCAGCAGCACCAGCAGCAGGTGGCGGTGAAGCAGCAGCAGAGCAAACAGAGTTTGATGTAATATTAGCTTCAGCTGGAGCTCAAAAGATAAAAGTTATCAAAGCAGTTAGAGAAATCACAGGTTTAGGACTAAAAGATGCTAAGGAATTAGTAGATGGAGCTCCAAAGCCAATTAAAGAAGGCGCTTCAAAAGAAGAAGCAGAAGAAATGAAAACTAAATTAGAAGAAGTTGGAGCAGTAATCGAAGTAAAATAATTTCAAAAAAAGGCTTTCAATTTAAAAAGAAAGCCTTTTTTATTTACATAATCCTAAAACAAATCTTGACAGAGGGTTTGTGATGTGGTATCATGTTTAAATGCATAATATGGGAAATTATTGCTAATGTATAATTGGTTTATTTATTGGCAATATTATAATATATTTGATTAAATAGTTTTACCAAAAGTACGTGATGCTTTTGGATATTTTAGTTTAACTAAGGGGTGAATTTTTTTATGGTACATCCTGTAACTTATGGGAAGCGTGTTAGGATGAGTTATTCGCATATTGATGAAGTGTTGGATCTTCCAGACTTAATTGAGGTGCAAAAAACCTCATATGAGTGGTTTGTAAAAGAGGGTCTAAAAGAAGTGTTCGAAGATATTTCACCAGTTCAAGATTATACAGGAAACTTGATATTGGAATTTGTAGATTATCATATCGAAAAAGACATTAAGTATACTGAAGAAGAGGCAAGAGAAAGAGATGTCAACTTTTCTGCGCCACTCAAGGTAAAGGTACGACTTATTAACAAAGAGACAGGAGAGATAAAAGAACAAGAAGTGTTTATGGGAGACATACCGCTTATGACTGCAAAAGGTACATTTATTATCAATGGTGCTGAGAGGGTAGTTGTTAGCCAGTTAGTTAGATCACCTGGTGTATACTATGTTGAAAATATAGATAAAACAGGAAAAAGACTTTATTCTTCCACTGTGATTCCAAATAGAGGCGCATGGTTAGAATATGAAGCAGATTCTAATGACATAGTGTATGTAAGAGTAGATAGAACTAGAAAGGTTCCAATAACAACACTTTTACGAACTCTAAAAGTTGAGAGCAACACTGATATTGTTGAACTCCTAGGGGAAACAGAACAAGTTTTAAATACTTTGGAAAAAGATAACACTACAAATCAAGAAGAGGCTTTGCTTGAAATATATAAAAGACTAAGACCGGGAGAACCACCAACTGTAGATAGTGCTAGGAGTTTATGGGAAAACCTATTTTTTGACCCTAGAAGATATGATTTAGCTAGAGTGGGAAGATATAAATTTAATAAAAAACTTGCATTATTTAATAGGATATATGGAAGGAAAGCATCTAGTGATATCCACAATTATGAGACAGGTGAGATATTAGTTGAAAAAGGCGAAAAAATCACCAGAGATAAGGCAATAGAAATAGAAAACAGTGGTATAAATAGCGTAGAAATAATATTGGATGACGGAAGATTAATAAAGGTTCGCGGAAATCATTTTGTGTCTCAAAAAGCATTCAATCTTCCATTTTCATTAGAAGAATTAGGATTAAAGGAAAAAATTTATTATCCTTTAATGAAAGAATTGATTGAAGAGTACCAAGATGAAGAAGAACTTAAAAAACAAATAGGAGAAAGAGCAAAAGAATTATCTCCAAAACACATAACGGTGGAAGATATACTTGCTAGTGTAAATTATGAGTTTAACTTATTTGATGGAATAGGTGGGACTGATGACATAGATCACTTAGGCAATAGAAGACTTAGAAGCGTAGGAGAGCTTCTCCAAAATCAATTTAGAATAGGACTATCTCGAATGGAAAGAGTGGTAAGAGAGAGAATGACTATACAAGATATTGATGTTGCAACACCACAGGATCTGATAAATATAAGGCCGGTAGTAGCTTCTATAAAAGAATTCTTTGGAAGTAGTCAATTGTCTCAATTTATGGATCAAACTAATCCTCTAGCAGAACTTACACATAAGAGAAAAATGTCAGCACTCGGACCTGGAGGACTTAGTCGTGATAGAGCGGGTTTTGAAGTAAGAGACGTTCACAACTCACATTATGGAAGAATGTGCCCAATAGAGACTCCTGAAGGGCCAAACATAGGCCTTATAACTTCTCTTACAACCTATGCAAGAATAAATGAGTATGGATTTATAGAATCACCATATAGAAAAGTAGAAAATGGTAAAGTTACAGGAGCAATCGAATATCTTACAGCAGATGTGGAAGATGAGTTTATAATAGCACAATCCAATGAAAAACTTACAGAAGATGGAGAATTTGAAAGCAATAGAGTTGTTGCAAGGGGTATCAATGGAATAGTGGATATTTTCCCAAGGCTAGAAATTGATTTTATGGATATATCACCTAAACAAATAGTAAGCGTTGGAACTGCAATGATACCATTTCTTGAAAATGATGATGCTAATAGAGCATTAATGGGTGCAAATATGCAGAGGCAAGCTGTTCCACTTCTTAAAACTGAATCTCCAATAATAGGTACAGGGATTGAATATAAAGCAGCCAAAGATTCAGGAACTGTGGTTATATGTACTGCGGATGGTGTAGTAGAAAAGGTAAGCTCAAGTGAGATAGTAGTTAAAAGAGAATTAGACCAAAAACTTGAAAAGTATAAACTTTTAAAATTCAAAAGATCAAACCAAGGAACCACAATAAATCAAAGACCTATAGTAGTACAAGGTGAAAAGGTTGAAAAAGGGCAAGTAATAGCTGATGGACCTAGTACAGAACTTGGAGAAATAGCGCTTGGAAAGAATATCTTAATAGCATTTATGACATGGGAAGGATATAATTATGAAGATGCTATTTTAATAAATGAAAAGCTAGTAATAGATGATACCCTTACATCTGTGCATATTGAAGAATACGAAGCAGATGCAAGAGATACAAAGCTTGGGCCCGAAGAAATTACAAGAGATATCCCAAATGTTGGCGATGATATGTTAAAAGATCTAGATGAAAGAGGTATAATACGAATAGGTGCTGAGGTCAAATCAGGTGATATTCTAGTTGGAAAGGTTACTCCGAAGGGGGAAACTGAACTTACTGCAGAAGAAAGACTTTTAAGAGCAATATTTGGAGAAAAGGCAAGAGAGGTTAGAGATACGTCTCTTCGTGTACCACATGGAGAAGCTGGTATAATAGTCGATGTAAAGATATTTTCAAGGGAAAATGGCGACGAACTACCACCAGGAGTAAATCAAACAATTAGAGTATATATTGCTACAAAGAGAAAGATAAATGTAGGAGACAAGATGTGCGGGCGTCATGGTAATAAAGGTGTTATTTCTAGAATTATGCCAGAAGAAGATATGCCTTATTTACCGGATGGTACACCTATACAACTTGTTTTAAATCCACTAGGTGTTCCTTCACGTATGAATTTGGGGCAGGTACTTGAAGTGCATTTAGGACTTGCAGCTAAAAAACTTGGTTGGCATATAGCGACGCCGGTATTTGATGGAGCAAATGAAGATGATATAGGATCAGCTCTTAAAGAAGCTGGTTATCCAGAAAATGGTAAGATGTTCTTAAGAGATGGAAGAACAGGAGAAGAATTCCATAGTCCAGTTACTGTTGGCTATATGTATATGTTAAAACTACATCACTTGGTAGATGACAAAATACATGCAAGATCAACAGGACCTTATTCACTTGTTACGCAACAACCTCTTGGAGGTAAGGCACAATTTGGTGGACAGAGATTTGGTGAGATGGAAGTGTGGGCTCTCAAGGCATATGGAGCAGCGCATACACTTCAAGAGATACTTACTGTTAAATCTGATGATATAGTAGGTAGGGTTAAGACTTATGAAGCAATAGTTAAAGGTGAAAACATTCCTGAACCAGGGATTCCGGAATCCTTTAAAGTTCTAATAAAAGAACTTCAGAGTTTATGTCTAGATATGAAAATATTAACTGAAGAAAAACATGAATTAGAACTTAAGGAATCAGAGGAAGATGAATTATCAGATTTAGAAATGACCGGTGAGAATTTTGACGCAGATGAAATACTTCCTAAAGGTGAGGATGAAACTGAAGGAATAAAAAAAGTAGGAAGTGATATGCCTACGGGGTTTATCTTAGAGGAAAAAGAAGAGGATGAAGTTGTAGATTATGAAGATGAAGATGATATTGAATATGATGACGACGATGATGATTTTTAAATAAGTTTAAGTCGATGATAAATTTAGTTTATTAATGTGTTTGTATAGGAAAACAATTACAATTTTACTATGAAAGGAGAGAGTGCTCCTTGTTTGAATTTAATACTTTTGATTCAATTAGAATTGGGCTAGCTTCACCAGAAAAAATAAGACAATGGTCTAAAGGGGAAGTAAAAAAACCTGAAACAATAAATTACAGGACTTTAAAACCTGAAAAAGAAGGACTTTTCTGTGAAAAGATATTTGGTCCTACAAAAGACTGGGAATGTCACTGTGGGAAATATAAGAGGATAAGATATAAAGGTGTAGTTTGTGATAGATGTGGGGTAGAGGTAACTAAAGCAAAGGTACGTAGAGAAAGACTTGGTCATATTGAATTAGCGGCTCCTGTATCTCATATATGGTATTTTAAGGGGATTCCTAGCAGGATGGGGCATTTGCTTGATATATCACCAAGACTTCTTGAAAAGATACTTTATTTCGCATCTTATGTAGTAATAGATGGTGGTGATACTCCATTAGTTGAAAAACAGCTTTTAACAGAACCGGAGTATAGAGAGGCATATGACAATTACGGCAATAAATTTAAAGCCATGATGGGGGCTGAAGCTGTCAAAGAACTTCTCAATAATATTGATCTTGAAAAAGAATCGGTTGAACTGAGGGCACTTCTTACAGATTCTACAGGTCAAAAGAGAATTAGAATCACTAGAAGGCTAGAAGTAGTAGAGGCATTTAGAAAATCTGGGAATCATCCATCATGGATGATACTCGATGTAATACCAGTAATACCTCCAGACCTAAGACCTATGGTTCAATTAGATGGGGGAAGA
>CAYRYO010000037.1:0-7173 GCA_964428475.1 uncultured Tissierellaceae bacterium | reverse complement strand
TTAAGAGACTATTAGATTCAGGTGCACCTAAATCTAATAGTCTCTTAAGCCTATTATTCCTATTTATATAGAAGAGTGATAAATAGGAATAATAGGCTTAAGAGACTATTAGATTTAGGTGCACCTGATATAATAGTAAGAAATGAAAAGAGAATGCTTCAAGAAGCTGTAGATGCCTTAATAGACAATGGAAGACGAGGAAGGCCTGTTACTGGACCAGGTAATAGACCACTTAAGTCTTTATCTGATATGTTAAAAGGCAAGCAAGGCAGATTTAGACAGAATCTTCTTGGAAAAAGGGTAGATTATTCAGGACGATCTGTAATAGTAGTAGGTCCAGAACTTAAATTCTATCAATGTGGTATACCTAAGACTATGGCATTAGAATTATTTAAGCCTTTTGTAATGAAAAAATTAGTAGAAGAAGGATTTGCCTATAACATAAAATCAGCAAAACGAATGGTAGAAAGGGTAAAACCTGAAGTGTGGGATGTCCTAGGGGCGGTAATTAAGGATCATCCGGTATTATTAAATAGAGCGCCTACTCTTCATAGACTTGGAATTCAAGCTTTTGAACCAATACTAGTAGAAGGCAAGGCAATAAAGCTTCATCCACTTGTGTGTACAGCATATAATGCGGACTTTGATGGAGACCAAATGGCAGTTCATGTTCCTCTATCAACAGAGGCACAAGCAGAGGCAAGACTTTTAATGTTATCAACTAATAATATTCTTGCTCCAAAGGATGGGAAGCCTATTACTACACCAACACAGGATATGGTTTTAGGGTCTTATTACCTAAGTATTCAAACAGAAGGTGCTAAAGGTGAAGGCATGATATTTAAAGACTTTGATGAGATGTTCCATGCCTATAGTGTTGGAGAACTAAGCTTACATGCTAAAGTAAAAGTAAGAATCAAATTAAATCATGAAGATAGAGGTAAACTTGTTGAATCGACTGTTGGAAGATTTATATTAAATGAGCATATTCCTCAAGACTTAGGGTTTGTCAATAGAAGCCAAGATAAATATTCTCTTGAAATAGATAGAATGGTTGATAAAAAGACTCTTGGAAATATAATAGAAAGATGCTTTAGGACTCATGGAAATGCAGTTACAGCAACTGTATTAGATCATATAAAAGAAACAGGATTTCACTTCTCTACACTTGGAGCTATTTCTGTTTCAATGGGTGATATATTTGTACCAGATGCTAAACATGAAATGATTAAAAAAGCTGAAATAGAAGTAGATAAATTTGAAAAATCTTATCGTAGAGGTCTTATTTCTGATAATGAAAGATATGAAAAAGTAATAGAAATTTGGAACAGGACTACTGATGATCTAACAGCTATACTGATGGACGGCCTAGATCCTATGAACAATATTTATATAATGAGTCTTTCTGGTGCTAGAGGTAGTGTCAACCAAATAAGACAGTTGGCAGGTATGAGGGGCTTGATGGCTTCTGCATCAGGTAGAACCATAGAGATACCTATCAAATCTAACTTTAGAGAAGGTCTAGATGTACTAGAATTCTTTATTTCGACTCATGGATCAAGAAAGGGTCTTGCAGACACTGCTCTTAGAACAGCCGATTCAGGGTATTTGACTAGAAGGCTTGTAGATGTCAGTCAAGACTGTGTAGTTAGAGAAGTTGACTGTGGTACAGATGAATATTTAACTGTTAAGGACTTTAAAGATGGAAAAGAAATAATAGAAGAATTAAGAGATAGGGTAGAAGGAAGATATGCATTTGAAGATATAGTAGACCCAAGTACTGGGAAAATAATATCAAAAGCCAATGAAATGATATCTGAGGAACAAGCAGATATGATTAAGGCTTCTAGTATAACAGAGGTAAAAGTAAGATCTGTCTTGGGTTGCAAGACGAGATTTGGTGTTTGTGCTCATTGTTATGGAAGAAACCTAGCTACTGGTGATGAAGTTAATATAGGTGAAGCTGTGGGAATAATAGCAGCCCAGTCTATAGGAGAACCAGGTACACAGCTTACAATGCGTACTTTCCATACTGGAGGAGTTGCAGCTGCTGTGGATATAACTCAAGGTCTTCCAAGGGTAGAAGAGCTTTTTGAGGCTAGAAAACCAAAGGGACTTGCAGTAATCACTGAAAACTCAGGAATAGTTAGTATAGAGGAAAACAAGAGAAAAAAACAAGTTGTAATAACTTCTAATGATGGAGAATCTATTAGCTACACAATTGTATATGGATCACGACTTAAAGTTAAACCAGGAGATTTTGTAGAATCTGGAGATGAGCTGACAGAAGGTTCTGTCAACCCACACGATATTCTCAAAATCAAAGGTGTTCAGGGTGTTCAAAATTATATTGTTAAAGAAGTCCAAAGAGTTTATAGACTTCAGGGTGTAGATATAAATGATAAACACATTGAAATAATAGTAAAACAAATGCTATCAAAGGTTAAGATTGATGGAGTAGGTGACACTGATATGCTTCCTGGCGCTTTAATAGATGAATTTATATTTAAAGAAAAAAACAGAGTAGCCATAGATGGCAAAAAAGAGCCTGCTACTGCAGAAAAGACATTGCTTGGTATAACAAAAGCATCTCTTGCAACAGAATCATTTTTATCAGCGGCTTCATTCCAAGAGACTACAAGGGTATTAACTCAGGCTGCCATAGAAGGAAAAGAAGACTTTTTAATTGGATTAAAAGAAAATGTAATAATAGGAAATTTAATTCCAGCAGGTACTGGGATGAAGAGATATAGAAACATAGATGTGGTTAAAGATGAAAATATTGAAATTCTTCAAGAATTAAATGTTGACAGTGAAAATAACTGATGATAGAATGTATTAGTGTGTAAAGACAAAGTGACTCTTAATGACATAAAGATTATGTGGACTTAAGTCCACATGATCTTTAAGAGATTTAGAGGAGGAGAAAGATTTTATGATCTCGAAGCTTACCATTCACAACAAGATAGTTGGTGCTAAACAAGTAAAAAGAGCATTGAAAACTGAAGAAATTCAAACTGTTTATATAGCAGAAGATGCTGAAGAAGAAATTACCAATGAAATAGCACAGCTTTGTAACAACAAGGATATTCAAGTAGTATATATCGATAATATGAAGAAACTTGGAGATGCTTGTGGAATTGATGTTAATGCCGCAGTTGCTGCGTTAATTAAATAAAACCTAAATTAAAGGAGGTGCCTTGATGCCAACAATCAATCAATTGATTAGAAAAGGTAGAGACAAGACAACTTACAAATCAAAGTCTCCAGCCTTGGGAGTGAATTTAAACACTCTTAAAAAAAAGGAGACAACTGTAAACTCACCTCAAAAAAGAGGAGTTTGTGTTGCTGTTAGAACAGTTACACCAAAGAAGCCTAATTCAGCTCTAAGAAAAGTTGCAAGAGTTAGACTTACTAATGGTGAAGAAGTTGCAGCTTATATTCCAGGAATAGGACACAATTTACAGGAACATAGTGTTGTATTAATTAGAGGAGGAAGAGTTAAAGACCTTCCAGGTGTTAGATATCATATTGTTAGAGGAACATTAGATGCTTCAGGAGTAGATGGTAGAATGCAATCTAGATCTAAATATGGTGCTAAAAAGCCAAAAGTTAAAAAATAATAGTGCTAAAAATGCTGGGTTAATACCCAATTTATATATAGATGCATTTTGGCGCACGACTATAGTTTAAACTGATACAGATTAAACTATAGAGTACCAATGAATCTACTTTAGATGGTTAAGGAGGGAAGTAAAGTGCCAAGAAAAGGACATATACAAAAAAGAGAAGTTATGCCAGATCCGATATATGATGATTTAATAGTAACTAAACTTATAAATGGTATAATGCTTGATGGAAAAAAAGGAGTAGCTCAAAATATAGTTTATGATGCATTTGACTATGTAAAAGAAAAGACAGAGGAAGATCCTCTAGAAGTATTCTATAAAGCTATGAATAACATCATGCCAGTACTTGAAGTTAAATCAAGACGTATAGGTGGAGCAAATTATCAAGTACCTATAGAAGTAAGAACTGAAAGAAGAGATACTCTAGGACTTAGATGGTTAGTTAAATATTCAAGAGCTAGAGGAGAAAAGACTATGGTTGAAAGATTAGCTAAGGAAATATTAGACGCTTCAAACGGTATGGGCTCAAGTGTTAGAAAAAGAGAAGATATGCATAAAATGGCAGAAGCTAACAAGGCTTTCGCGCATTACAGATGGTAATAAGTATTTTATAGCATAAAGGTATTAAACAATAAGAAGGAGGAAAAATTGTGCCAAGAAAAATTTCGTTAGAAAAAACTAGAAACATCGGCATAATGGCTCATATTGATGCAGGAAAAACAACTACCACTGAGAGGATATTGTTTTATACTGGAAAGATTCATAAGATAGGAGAAACCCATGAAGGTGGGGCTCAAATGGATTGGATGCAACAAGAGCAAGAGAGAGGCATTACTATAACATCTGCAGCAACTACAGCTATTTGGAGAGATCACAGAATTAATGTTATCGACACACCAGGCCATGTTGATTTTACTGTAGAAGTTGAAAGGTCACTTAGAGTACTAGATGGTGCTGTAGCAGTATTTTGTGCAAAAGGTGGGGTAGAGCCTCAATCGGAAACTGTTTGGAGACAAGCAGATAAATACGGTGTACCTAGAATGGCGTTTGTTAACAAGATGGATATTCTTGGAGCAAACTTTTATGGAACAGTAGAAATGATTAAAGAAAGACTTAAAGCGAATCCAGTAGCTATACAGCTTCCAATTGGAGCTGAAGATAAGTTTATAGGTATAGTTGATTTGGTAGCTATGAATGCTAGAATCTACAAGGATGACTTAGGTCAAGATATGGAAATAACAGAAATACCAGAAGAATTACAAGAAAAAGCTGAAGAATATAGAGATCACCTAATAGAGGCATTATCCGATCACAGTGAAGAGATAATGATGAAATATTTAGAAGGTGAAGAAGTAAGTGAAGAGGAATTGATGGATGGAATAAGAAAGGCTACTAATGCAGTAGCTATAATTCCGGTGCTTTGTGGTTCATCTTATAAAAACAAAGGAGTTCAGCCATTATTAGACGCTATAATAGATTATCTTCCGTCACCACTTGACATACCAGCTACAACTGTTATAGATGTGGATACAAATGAAGAAGTTACTAGAAGTGCTTCAGACGAGGAACCTTTCTCAGCATTAGCATTTAAAATAGTTACAGATCCATTTGTAGGTAAATTAGCTTATTTTAGGGTTTACTCAGGCAGTCTTAAAGCAGGTTCTTATGTATATAACTCAAGTAAAGGTAAGAGAGAGAGAATTGGTAGAATTCTCCTTATGCATGCTAATAAAAGAGAAGAAATAGATGAAGTATTTGCAGGAGATATAGCAGCTGCTGTAGGACTTAAAGATACAGGAACGGGCGACACTCTTTGTGATGAGAATGAACAAATATTATTAGAGACAATGGAATTTCCGGAGCCAGTAATACATGTTGCAATAGAACCTAAAACAAAAGCATCTCAAGATAAAATGACTGCTGCACTTGCAAAACTTGCTGAAGAAGATCCAACTTTTAGAACATATACTGATGATGAAACAGGTCAGACAATTATAGCTGGAATGGGTGAATTACACCTTGAAATCATAGTTGATAGACTTTTAAGAGAATTCAAAGTAGAAGCCAATGTTGGTAACCCACAAGTTGCTTACAAAGAATCAATCACTAAAGAATCTCAAGCAGATACAAAATATGCTAGACAATCTGGTGGACGTGGACAATACGGACATGTAAAAATCAGAATTGAACCTCAAGAACCTGGCAAAGGTTATGAGTTTATCAATGCTACTGTTGGTGGATCAATACCTAAAGAATACATTAACTCTGTAGACCAAGGCATTAAAGAGGCAATGGAGTCAGGAATTGTTGGAGGATATCAGGTACTAGATGTTAAGGTAACTCTTTATGACGGATCTTATCATGATGTTGACTCCTCAGAGATGGCATTTAAAATAGCTGGATCTATGGCTATAAAAGAAGCTATGGCAAAAGCTAATCCAGTATTACTTGAACCACTTATGAAGGTAGAAGTAACGATACCTGAAGAGTATATGGGAGACGTAATAGGAGATATTAACTCTAGAAGAGGTAAGATGGAAGGCATGGAAATGAGAAATGGAGCTCAAGTAATTAATAGTTATGTTCCACTTTCAGAAATGTTTGGTTATGCAACAGATCTTCGTTCAAATACACAAGGTAGAGGATTATATACTATGCAGTTTGACCACTACGAAGCAGTGCCAAATAGCATAGCTGAAAAAGTAACAGGAACAGAAAATAAATAATATATATAAATAGGGAGGAGAATTTAAGAAATGGGAAAAGCAAAATTTGAAAGAACAAAACCCCACGTAAACATAGGAACAATAGGACACGTAGACCACGGTAAAACAACATTAACAGCGGCAATCACAATGGTATTAAACCAAAGATTTGGATCAGGAGAAGCAATAAGCTATGACAACATAGACAAAGCACCAGAAGAAAGAGAAAGAGGAATCACAATCTCAACATCACACGTAGAATACGAAACAGCAAACCGTCACTATGCACACGTGGACTGCCCAGGCCATGCTGACTATGTAAAGAACATGATAACGGGAGCAGCTCAAATGGACGGAGCAATCTTAGTAGTATCAGCAGCAGATGGACCGATGCCACAAACGAGAGAACATATTCTTTTATCAAGAAATGTAGGAGTGCCAACAATAGTAGTATTCTTAAACAAAGAAGATATGGTAGATGATGAAGAATTAATCGAATTAGTAGAAATGGAAGTAAGAGAATTGCTATCAGAATACGACTTTGATGGAGATGGAACACCAATAGTAGTAGGATCAGCATTAAAAGCAATCGAAGAACCAGACGGACCATGGGGAGACAAAATAGTTAAGCTAATGGAAGAAGTAGACGCATACATTCCAGCACCAAAAAGAGACACAGACAAACCATTCCTAATGCCAGTAGAGGATGTATTCTCAATTACAGGAAGAGGAACAGTAGCAACAGGAAGAGTAGAAAGAGGAGTAGTAAAAACAGGAGACAATGTAGAAATAGTAGGACTAGCAGAAGAAGCAAGAACAGTAGTAGTAACAGGAGTAGA
>CAYRYO010000036.1:0-17211 GCA_964428475.1 uncultured Tissierellaceae bacterium | reverse complement strand
TTTATCAACTTTTCTTGTTTCATTATATAATTCTGATATTTGATTTTTCACTTCAATATCCATTAATTTCTCATAAAGACCAAAATCCATTAAATACCCCCTTAATGATTGCCTATTGAATTCGCTATCATTATACCATATTATGGAGAATATTTTATCCGACCTCCTTCCCTGGCAAAAATAATAAAAGTGGCCCAGACTTTTACATCTAAACCACTAGAATTTTGATTTTATAATTTTTATATTTTTAATTTTATTGCTGATGTACTGATGTGACGTGCTTTATAAAATAATGCGAACTAACTAATTTTCAATATCATTTTGCCTTTTAATAAAAATAAAGGCTATAATAAACCAAGTTATACTGATTATGATACAAGTTATGCTAACCTTTAAAGCCCATGATTCATTAAACAATGCTTCTATTCCATAAAGTGGAGTAAGAAAAATCATAGCAAAAGGTATCATGAAATCTACAATCAAATCAGTTTTTATATTCACAGCTAATGTAGAAACTGCACAAACAAAAGTGAGTAAGCTCCAAATAGTTGAAAAAAGTAAATTTTTCTTATTTTCTTTTGACAGCCAAATATATACAAACCAAAAAGTTATATATGCAATGGTTATAACTATGTTTGATAAACTTGAAGCTCTCCCCATAAGAAAAGAATTAAAGTTTATAACAATAGACAATATAATTACAAAAATTAAAGCAATGTTTAAATATTTAACTTTCATTTTCAGCTCTCCTATATATGATTTATTTTAGCTTCGCTTAAATCTACTAACGCCACACAAAATTACATTGTGTCCATACCTATATACTAACATCAATACTTTTATTTCTTTTTCAAGATAAATGTAATGATGCCACAAAGAGTAACATACACGATTGCCGTAAAAAGCAAGTCTATTCCATATCCTCGAGGCCGTGGATAAAAATTGAAAAAAAGGTTGGATAAAAAAATCACAGGAAAAGGTAATATGAACCATACATTTAAAGCGTAGAAACCTTTACGAACCCCTTTATTTCCGTTTCCAGTAATATAATGGCTACCCATTGCTTCAAAAATAATCACACCGATCATTTGTACAATCAAGCCAACACTTACTGAAAATATAGTTTGCCAAGTAAGCTGAGCAACAATAGACATAAGCAAACCAATTATACTTACGCCTGTAGTAATGATAAATAAGGTTTTTAGACCATAATGTTTCTTTAAAAGTTCACTACTAGTTTTCACGGCAGGAATTTCCCTATCACTGTTGATATCATCATGTAACAGATAGTCGGTGGAAATTTCAAATATTCTACTTAATAGAATGATTTTATCTGTATCAGGAGTAGATTCCCCCAATTCCCACTTTGAAATAGCCTGCCTTGAAACAGCAAGTTTCTCTGCCAACTGCTCTTGGGATAAATTGTTCGTTTTTCTAAGTTGTTGTATCTTTTCACCTAAAGTCATCTAAAGACCCCCTTCAAATTGTTAATCTTATTATATAAACATATTCGGTTGCGTTCTACCAAATGAACCTTGAACATCCGCAACTGGTAGTTGCAAATCTTACTTAATGGATGTAATTAGCGGATTCAGCATATAATCTTTTGTTGCACACTTATCTACGAATATGCAACTAACTATCATCTTAAGTATAGTTATACCAAATAATTGTAAATTATTACAGACCCAAAATCCTTACTTCTCATGCACTGCTTACAGCAATTAAATCCTAATTACTCTAAGCAATGCACGAAATATATTTGTTTAAAGTTCCTGAAACCCTTGATTTTATAACACAAACTGCACCCATCACTATTATGACACGTTCCCCAGTTGCATGATAGAGCAGGGCTATAGAATCACCTTTTTCTCTCATATCATTTAAGTTTTCTATAGCATCTTGCTGATGGTCTTTAAGTTCTATTATCTTTCCTCTTTGCTTGGGAAGATAATCTTCCATTTCTTTAAAGACAGGAAACTCGCCTATAAATGTAGCTATCTCATCTTTTATCTTCTCAGGTTGGTCTTTAAGCTGCAAATATGCCCATCTATAGACTTTCCAATTGTTATAGATCATACTATTTTGTTTTAAAATATCATCATAATATTTATTGCTAGATATCATATTAGGATTATGATAAGTTTCTCCGTCTATTTCTATGGCGAACTTTTGTCCTTCTGCTTGCATAGCAAAGTCTATATATCTATAGTTTCCATAAATATCAGTAAATGAATGTTGAGTAGAAATATACTTGCTGTTTTCTGGTCCAAATACATCGCAAAATAGTTCTATAAATAAGTCTTCGGCTATGCTATTTAATTTACCTGTAGTCCTTGTATCTTTGTCCATCCCAAATCCCCCATTAATCCTCTTTTTACTCTAACCCCAACTTGTCAATCACCAGCCCTCGAACTCCCTCATCAGAAAAGTCCTTTGCGTATAACCTATATTCCTCCCTAGCCCTTCTCAGTGCTATTTCAGTTGAAAAAGTTCCAATAATTTATAGTGCTTCTGATGTTTTTAAATATACATCTTCAAGTACTTCTATAATCTGATCAAAACTTACTCCTTTAATTCCTAAATTCTTCAAGTTAGGTCTATCCTTATCAATCATCTTAATAAATAGTCTGATATCCTCTTCTATTTCTTTGTCTATCTCTACTTTACTAGAAGGTAATACATTAGCAAGAAGCCTAAATATATCATTCTTATGTTTTTTGATATTTCTTGAATCCACATGTTCACCGTTTTCTAATCTTTTTTTCATATCAAGCCACGCTTTAATTTTAAATAAAATCACTGTTTCAATTTCAATAACTGAATATCCATCTATTGTTATTTTAGATTTTAATAAAGAATTATAATAAATATCGTCTAGAAGTATAGCGGAAAGACTTAATATACTATCCTCTATATGAATAGGAGTAAGACCGGTCTGAAATTGCAAATCAAAACTATATGGCCTTCGGCTAAATAGCTCAATCATAACTGGATATTCAGATTTTTTAGGTTTGCTAAATCTATAGAATTGTTCTTTTCCAGTGCTTTTTTCTCGATATTGATATTCTCCATCTTCTATAAAGCTCCAAAATATTCTTTAAATTTCTCTAATCCATATACCATATCTCATCTCGCAAAACTTCTTCAAGTGCTTGCTCTATCCTTTCATCATTTTCTTTTTCCAAAGATACATACAAAGAAGCTGGATCTACAATATCTTTTTTTGTAAAAATCTTAGGGTTATATTTCCATATTTGAAGTTCAAGCAATTTTTCATCTTTGATAATATCCTTGTTTTTTATAATTTCCAAATCATTCTTATTTAAATTTTCATCATATATTGCTCTTACTTTATGTCCAGGTGGATTAATCATAGATAGTTGTGACAAGGCTTCTAATCCAGCAATCAATGAACCCTTAGGTTCTTTTTTTACATAGACTACTTTTTTTATAGGAGAATTTAGAAAAATCTTACCTTTTTCAAAATAATTTGGATCAGAAATTCTACTATAATACTTGCTTCTACCCGTCTTGCCTCCAATTTTATAAGTGACAAGCTTGGCGCTATATAATTGATTTAACGCCCTAGAAGCTGTCATTGAATTCCACTCAAAAATATTTGAGAGTTCCGTTGTATTTACTATAGTTTCTTTGTTGTAAAGAAAGTAAAGATAGGCTATTTGTGCAGAGGGAGTAAATGTATCTATTTGTTTTTCTAAAACATCATCTAGTTTTTTTAAATAAAGTGCTAAAAAGGGTAAAAAAATTTGACCATCTTCTATAATAAATGGAATCTTATTTTGAATTAAATTTTTTCTTCGATATCTGCTTATTTCTCTATAATAAAGTACGATTTGTTCATTTGTTATTTTCTTAATTGTATTTATATGCTTTTTAATAGAATCAACACTTGGCGATTCATTAATAATCTCAAGCAAGGTACATTGGATTCCTAAGATTTTCATTGTATGGAGTTTATAAATATCTCTTAGAGATATGGGAATCTTATTCTCATAATTGCTAACTTCTATACTTATCTGTTCATCTATATTATCCTTTAAATATCCTTCAACTGGCAATAGCAATATCAAGACCTCCCAATATAACAATATTTATGATAGATATAACATTGTTAGTGTTATATTGCAAGTATATATTGTTATATTATAGATTATCTAGATCAGTGAAATCGCTTACAAGACTAAATAACCCATGCATTATATTTATTACACCAATCCCAAATCCCCCATCAATCCCTTATTTCACTCTAACCCCAATTTCTCCATCGCTACATCCCGAACACCCTCATCAGAAAAATCCATTCCATATAATCTATATACCTGGCTAGCCCTTCTCAGGACTATTTCAGTTTTTTCATAATTTAAGAAATATGCTTGATCTACATTCCACAAGTCCATGTCTATCTCCAATATAGAACGTTCTTTCATCATTTCCTTAGCAGTTTTCATATATATTTCGAGGTCTTCATCTTTGATTTCATCTAAATCCTCCCTGCTAAGCCCCCTATTTACCAATAATTCCCTCAATTCCCCACCTTGATAGTAGTATTCTTCTAAACTATAGTCGGTCCAGTTGTCAATCTGGTACTCAGCTTCCGACCTATATCTATTGATTAAATTGCGCGCTATGGCCTCATTTAGAGCTTTTGAATAGTCTGTGGTAAGATAAAGAGAGTCATCCCTGTTTGTATATTCATACGACTTAGGAATTAAAAAGCTGATATCTGTTGAAAAGCTTATCGAATTATCCCCACCTTCATCAGAAAAATCCTGGATCAACAATACCTTGTCCCCGCCTAGGTCTATGTCCTCTAGCCTTTTCCATCTATCTTCTTCTGAACCCCTCATAATAGGATAGATGATAAGGTTTACCGCTATTACAGTAGCTATGATGGCCCCTATATATATAAGGATCTTATAGTCTCCAACTTTTTCAGAGGATTTTACAAAAAATCTAAGAAATGTTCCTACTGACATACCTATTAAGACTGGAAGAAAGCTTATTAATAGAACCGTTTCCCCAGCATATATACCTTGATATAGCAAGTAAGCTACAAGTAGAATTGCAAATATATACATACATACAAAGGCTATTTTATTAAAATAGAACTTGGAATCACTGTATTTTATATCTTCTCCTTCTCTTATATTTTCTTTATTTATCTTTAAAAACTTATTTCCAGAAACTAAGTCTATTGCACTCATAAGAAATGCCATAGGTAGTGCTATAATTAACAGCTGAGATAAGCCAAATTTCATAAAACTTACATCTCCATAAGCTTGTTTTCCTAAATTCCATAGTAGGAATATATCAGCCACAATTAAAAGATAATTGCCTATCTCTTGTGCCTTGCCTATCTTTTCTAGTCTGCTAAACTCTTCATCTTTGCTCCATATGATTGATGTCTGTTCTTTATCTTTGTCTTTGAAATAGACTTGAAAATCCTTTGTCTTTGCAGAGTAGCTCCATCCCAGTTCTTTATTTTCACTTTTTATTTTTTCTATCTCTTCCTTGCTTTTTTTGTTGAAAAAGGTTTCATTTTCATAGGGAACTATAGAAAAGTCTAATTCTACTGGTCTTGCCTTTTTATATACAAATATATGGTTAAGGATTATTTTACTTAACATCCATCCTTTACTTGCCATATCTTCTACATGCCTTTCTACTGAAGGATAGTTTGTTATATTTAGTATTACATTTTGTATTTTAAAATTCATTTCATCTTCCTTCCCTTACTTGTAAAAGTACAATTCCATCCTCAAAGGACCCTCTTTTCTTGTTTTTTTCTTGTCTTATGCTTTCAAATTGACTTGAACTTACCCCGCTGTGGTGGAGTATTCCGTAAACCACTTCTACTAGGTCTGCAAGTTCTTCTATATCTCCGCTTTCCTTGTATTCTTCCAATTCTTCGTCAAGTTTTTTCTTTAATAATTCTATTAGTTTTTCACCTTTTACCTTTTCTATTTCGGCATATTTACCGTCTTTTTGGATTATCTCTGGAATTTTATCTCGAACCAATTTATTATAATTTATAGTTTGCATATTTAGCACTCCTTTCCATATCTTAACTCTTAAGGTCCTTATTATCTATTATTATACTATATAAGTAAATGTTTTTCATTTCAAGTTTACCATCTATGAAATAAAAGCTAAGAAAGCAACGATATCAAAGCATTCTTAGCTTTTTAGATTTAATAGAAAGAGATATATTTTCTATTAGATTGTAAGCCAATTGTAATTCTATCTCATAGACAAGAAACGGCTTTTCTGATAAACTCAGTATAGCTTAATGTTTGTTGTTTATATTTATTTTATCATGGCTAGGAGGGGTTTTAATGGATGAAAAGGGAAATAGTTCCAAAAGTCTTATTTTAACAACAGTGGGATTCTTGGCCTTAATGAATTTTTCTTTAAGCTTACAAGTCTCTAGATTGAATGATAGAATGGACAATTTATTCAATGAAATTCATTATATGAATGACCGTGTAGAGTCTTCTATTTCTGGAATTTCCTATAGTGTGTCCGAGGCACTTGAAAAAGAAAGTAGCCTTATAAATTATTTTAAATTTGAGTATGGACCTATAAATAATGGCAAGGCCACTTTAAAGCTTGTGGCTAGTCCAAAGGAAATCTCCGATGAAAGTGAATATTTTTTCTCTTATTTCCTGGATGGTGATGAAAGGCTTGTAGAAGCTAAGATAGACGAGCTATCAGAGATTGTGGCAAGTATAGAAGTCCCTATAAGAGAGAACTTGGATATTAATTTTATAGTTAAAGATGGAGATAGCAGGAAAATAGAAAATTTAGATTATATATATTCTCTAGAAGAAAAACTTGTAGGACCATTTGAATTTGAAAATTCTGGTGCGGGTTTCACATATCTCAATCAAAGCACTACTGTAGAGCTTGATGGCGTAAGTTATAGTTTAATATATGACCAATATGAGTATGAAGAAAATTATGAGAAGCAACCTTTAGAAGATGTAAATTTATATATAGAGGTAAATGGAAGTGTGGTAGATAAATTCCCTATGGAAAGACAAGATAATCGTATGCATGATATAATGAGCTTTTATGTTTGCACGCTTGAAAAGTATTCTCTAAAGTTAGAGCCTGGAGATGATTTAAAGATATATGCACTAGCTAAACACAGTGATGGCTATACTGTTAAGATAATTGCCAACTCATTATCTGTGGATGCAAATGGAAATCCTGATTTTGATGTGGATTATATTGGGGATGGAAAGTCTATTGTGGATTTATAATTATAGGGAAATCAGGACACTATTCATGGATTTTTCCGACTATAATGATATAATAGGGGTTAGGTAGGTGATGATATGAGAATATACATAGATGCAGATGGATGCCCTGTAGTTGATGAAGTTGTTAAGATAGCTAGGGAGCATAATGTAGAAGTAATTATAGTCAAGGACTTTGCCCATGAAATAAAGAGTGATTATGCTAGTGTGGTTTCTGTTGATATTTCAAGGGATAGTGTGGACTTTTATATAGTTAATGATATCCAAAAATATGATATTGTGATAACTCAGGACTATGGCCTTGCTGCTATGTGTCTATCTAAAGAAGCCATACCTATCAATCAAAATGGAATGGTATATACCGGGGATAATATAGATGGAATGCTAAATAGAAGGCATCTCCACCAATCGCTTAGAAGGCAAAATAAATATTTGAATAAGCAGAAAAAAAGAACGGCTCAGTGGAATTTGAGTTTTGAAGAACAACTTAGGAAGTTAATAAATAAGGTTCAAATTTAAGGACCTTAGGCAAGATATAGCTTTATAAATTTACAAAATATCAAGCAGTATAAGTCTGTATCTTACTAGACTTATACTGCTTGATATTTTATCTATCATTTTTTCTAATATACAACCTTGCCCAATGCAGCTAGTACAAGTTCGCTTGCTAGTATTGCAGTTTGATTGGAGATGTCTAATATAGGATTGACTTCTACCATATCCATACTTAATAGCTTGCCTGATTTGTAAAGTGTTTCAACAGCTAGGAATGCTTCTCTTACAGTTAATCCACTGTGAACTTTTGTCCCAGTTCCTGGTGCTGCTTCAGGAGTAAGTGCATCAATATCAAAGCTTAGATGAATTCCCTCTGTTCCATCTGAGGCAATTTCTATGGCTTGTCTGATTACTTCTTTCATGCCAAGTTTGTCTATTTCATCAATGGCAAATACATTTAGACCAGCGGCTTTCATCTTTTTAGCTTCTTCTAGATCTATGTCCCTGCCCCCTATTTGTACACATTTTCTTATGTCAGCATAAACTGGACCTTGTCCGTAGTCAACCATAATATCTGGTCCCTGGCCGCATACTGCTGAAAATGACATTCCGTGCATATTTCCACTTTCTGATATATTGTCGTCATTCCAATCGCCATGTGCATCTATCCATATAACTCCAACCTTGCCATCATAGTGTTTTAATGTTGCTGAAATACTTCCTGCTGCAAGGCTGTGATCTCCTCCTATTGCTATTGGGAAGGCACCGTCTTTTAATGATTCTAAGGTATTGTCATAAAGTGATTTACACGTGGATACTACAGATTCATAATTGCGGAGTTTTTCAGAACTTGCTCCTTCTCGTGGCTGGACTATATCTCCTTTGTCATTTAATTGATATCCCAAGCCTTTTATTCCTTCTGCTAATCCAGCGATTCTCATAGCAGTTGGTCCTAGTGATGAACCTACTTTTGAAGCTCCACAGTCAATTTTAACACCTAATAAATCAATCTTTTTTTTCATCATTCCATCTCCTAATATTATATTATTTTTAAACATTTTAAGTTAAAATGTTATAAGTACCTTGAAGTGAACACCTTCTATTTAAATATGTCCATTTTAGCTATTCTGTCAAATGCCTGGTTGATCTTTTCTTGTCCGACAGTTACGGCAATTCTTATATGGCCTTCACCACTATCTCCAAATGATGTGCCCGGTAAGACTAATACATGAGCTTCTTGGAGTATCTTATCTGCTACTTCTTCAGATGTAAGTCCTGTAGCCTTTATGCTGGGAAATAAATAAAAGGTTCCCTTAGGTGGCATTATTGATATGTTTTTTAATTGTTTTAATCTCTTATATGCTACAAATGTTCGCTTTCTAAATTCTTCTGCCATTGGTGGTTGAATTTCTTTTCTCATATTTATGGCGTGCAGTGCAGCTTGTTGAGATATTGAAGGTGCTGTAAATACATTATTTTCATTTATATCTTTTATTGTGTCTATGATATAAGGCTCTGCAAGTATATATCCAATCCTCCAACCTGTCATTGCATAATCCTTTGAAAAACTTCCAATTGTGATTGTTCTCTCTTTCATTCCCTCTAGACTGGTAATAGGAAGAAAAGGCTCTTCATAGTTAAATATTGTATAAATATCGTCAGCAATTATTAGTAAATCATGTTTTTTTGCAATGTCAGCTATTCTCTCTAAGATCTCTCTAGTTAGACAAGCCCCTGTTGGATTGTTTGGAGTGTTTATTATTATAGCTTTTGTTCTATTTGTAATGATCGACTCTAATTTATCTATATCAAGCTGAAAATCATCTTCTGCAAATGTCTTTAAAAATACAGGCTTGCCTCTTGTAAGCTCTACTTGCTGAGGATATGGTGTAAAATATGGTGATGGTATTATTACCTCGTCTCCATCATCTAATATAGCTTCTAATACTAGCCACATTGCATGACAAGCTGATGTAGTTATCATGGTTTCTTCTTTAACTATTTTATATCCGTATTCTTCATCAAAGTAATCACATATAGCTTGTCTTAATTCTTTTACTCCATAAGAGTCAGTGTAGTGGGTATGTCCATTTAGTGCATCTTCAAATGCCCTTCTTATTATTCTCTCATCAGTAGTGATATCGGGATCCCCAAGACTAAAGTTTATAAGATCAGGATAGCTATCTAAGGCACTGGCACCTTTTCCCATAGGTGTAGATATAGACTTCCAATATCTTTTAGAAATATATTTGCTTGTCACTTTTATAAACCCCTTTGTTTTGAAACAGTGTTTCATGTTGATATAAGTATATACTATTGTGAAAGAAATTTCAATCTATTTTGAAAAATCCTTTTCTAATTTTTCACATTATTTAATATATCCCTTCCAAGGATTTTTTTATCTGGTCCCGCGTTTTAATTAAATCTTCTTTTAAATAATCCATTCCCTTGTATTTAAGTCTAGAAGTTGGTCCTGAAATACTCATTGTTGCAATGAGTTGATTGTCAAGATTAAATATTGGAGCTGCAATGCAAGTTAGTCCATATTCATATTCTTCTATATCATATGAAATTCCTTCATCCTTTATCTTTTCTTTTAACTTTAAAAATTCATCTAAATCAACAATAGAGTTTATAGTCCTTGATTGTGGTTTATTGCTGTTAAAATAATTTTTTAAATTTTCATCTGAATACTCTAAAAGATATAATTTACCCATTGCAGAGCAATTAAATGGGCTGATAGGTATAAGTCTGGAAACCAAATAAAAGTCTTCTCCCTTTGCATCGTATATTGTGAGGACAAAGTCGTCATAAAGAATTCCTAGATTTACACTTTCTCCAATCTTTTTTGCTAATGAATCAATATGGGGAGCTGCAATTTTTGCAATATCAATCTCTGATTTTACCTTAGTGCCATATTTAATAAATGACTTGCCAAGTAAGTATGCATCGCTGTAATTGTCTTTTTCTACAAAGCCCCATTTTCCTAGTGTATATAGTATTCTATAAACTGTTGCCTTGGGAAGTTCTAATTTCTTAGATATATCTGAAACTCCTAGAATTCCATTTGAAGAATACATAAGATTTATAATCTCAAAAGCCCTATCTATCATTGGTACAATGTACTTATTGTCATTTTCCATAAAAATCCCCCTTGCTAGTATATTATACTTAATATGCAATTAATTTATTTTATTATATTCTCTTTTTATTTAATTATCAAGAAAAGACATCAGTATTTTAAACTGATGTCTTTTAAAGTTAGATTGTATTTTTATCCGAGAAGTTCTTTTATAAGTCTATCTATTAGTATTGGGGTTCTGTGGAATAGGTCTTCCATCAATACTCTTTCTGTATACTTGTGGAAATCCTTGCCCCATGGTCCTACATTTAATACTGCTACTGATAGTTCTTTTATATCCTCAAGTGGGATATAGTAGATATCCTTCCACATCATCATGTTTTCTTCGATGTAGTCTATATTCTCACTGTCTGCTTGAAACATTGCATAGCTTAGATCTGAGATTCCTGTAAAATAGTTTTGTACAAAGTAATCCTGATCCCATTCTTCTTTTGCAAAGTTTACAAGGCTTTCAACTGATTTATTTATCTTTGTATATTTGTCAGCTAGCATATTATTGTTTGTATTTGGATAGTATGGTGGCGACAGGGCTATTACCACAGTTGGAGATAGATCATTTACAAATTCTAGGGTCTTTTCTATTATCCTATAGGCCCCATCTATGATAGAGACTTCATTGTTGCTAAAGTCAGCTTTTATTTCTTCCATTAGCTTTTCCATAGCCTTGGTAAATTTTTCTCCAGAATCTCTTACTGCTTCTTTATATAAATCCCCATATAGTTTTACATTGGGCTTCCAAGTTAATTCTTCTCCAGGGTTGCCTGTCATTTCTTGGTATTTCTTGTGGCTTACTTTCATATCTTTTATTACTTGTTCAAATGCCTGGTGGCTTATTTCATATAATCTATCAAATATCTCTTTAGGTGGCTTATTTAGTGTCAGTATACTCATATATCCTGCTGCAGCTATTGGAAGTGATACATCATATACTTGTTTTCTATCTTTCATATATAGCCAAGTTGGTGGTGGTGTAGTTGTATTTCCTACTGATTCCATAAATTCAGGATTAAGTTCAGTCTTTCTAACTATTTCTGATAAGAGATTTATTGGATTGAATCCCCTAAATACTTGACCTACATGTGCCAGTTTTCCCCTTACATAGACTACAGGCATTAGTTTACCCACGGAGCCATCGTAAATAGTAGCTATTTCTTCTGTATCTCTTTCATGTGGTTCTACATTTAGCATTAGTATATAGTTTAGATTGTGTTTTTCTTTTACTTCTTTTAAAAGTGATACCCCACCTCTCATACCAGCTGATAGATTTTCTTCATCTGGTACTCCCATTAATAGTAAATTTCCTTTGAAGTCAGGGTCTTTTGTGTATTGTTCTAGTAGAGAGAGTTGGATTGCAGCTCCACCTTTCATATCTGCTACTCCTCTGCCAAATAGCCACTTACCACTATCTAAGTCCGCTTTTACCATTTGATCTAAATCTACACTGCCTTTTTTATACTCCTCTGTTATTTGATAAGGTTTATATGCTAGTTCCTGATTTACACCATAATCATCAGTATCTACTGTGTCAGTGTGATGAATAAGGATTATTGTATCATCGCCTTGACCCTTTAAAAGAGCCCAAGGAACTTTCCTTCCTAAATGATCTCCTTCTATTTCATAAAATCCACAGTTTTCTGGATTATCTTTAAAGTAATCTACTCCTTTAAACCATTTTTTAAAAAACTCTACATTGTTGTTTTCTAAAGATGTACTGGTGTGTGTTCTAGTTGCTACATAATCTAGTAAGTTCTTTTCTATTGATTGCTTTAAATTCATCATTATTCCTCCTTACCCCAACAATCCTTTTACAGTGTTAAATGTAATATTAGGTATGTTTTCAAATGTATATTTCATGTGAACTCTTTCGCTTATCATATGTCCGTCTTTTCCATATGTCCCTATATTAACTACAGGTACATTTATCTCTAATATTTCATCTATTGGATGGGTATACTTTGTACCCCACGCTGGCATATTATATTCCAAAGCTTTTAGCTCTTCTGCATCATCACTCATAGCCATAAAGCTTGAGTCTGATATATATGGATAAAACATCTTTGTGACTATTGGCTTATCTGAATAGTCTCTGACAAAGTCCATAGCTTCTCTAACACTAGCTAAGAGATCTCTTTCTTTGTCATCTTTGCCTGTTATCTCTATTCTTGCTGAAAATACAGAAGAATAATATGCTATAATAGCAGGACTCTTATCTTCTGCCCATTTCCAAGATTCCTTAATTACTGCTACAGAAAAATCTCTTAAATCCATTGATGGGTCTTTTTCATTTAAATCTTTAGAGAATTTGTGTATATGATCTTTAAATTTATCTCCATTAGTTTCCACTAGCTCATTGTAAAATTCTTGCCATGTGTATACCCTAGTCTTCCAAGGAAGCCTTGTATAATTGTGATTTCCCATTTGACAGAATTTCTTATATGAATCATTTGTATATTCTACTATATTATCAAAAGACTCTATTGCCTTTTCTTTTACCTTTTCTATTACATCTTTTGGACTCATGCTATGAGTGAAGAAGTTGTAATAGGCATATGCATCAAGGGCTGTTTGTACTGTATATATATCTTTAAAGTCTGACTGCTTTAGCGACATAGGGGGAATAGTCACTTCTCCCTGTGATTCATCTGAAAGATCTGGATTGAGTTCTATATTTCTAGTAAGTTCTGCTACTAATAGGTTTGGATCTAGTCCTGCAAAAGCCTGACCTACATGTGTCTCCTTACCCCTTACATAAAATGAAGGTAAAAGTTTTCCTATAGTTCCAAAGTATATATATCTGTTTTCGTCTTTTTCATCATATGGTGTAGAGTAATCTGCATTTATAGCAGCTATATACTCTAGATTGTATTTTTCTTTCCATGATTTTAATATTTTTAGAGAAGAAATTATTCCTTTTGAAGTGTCTTCTTCATCACATTCAGCTATTGCAATTAAGTTTCCATCTAGCTCTTCTGGGTGCTCAGAAAAATACTTTATCAAGTACATATGACCTGCTAGCCCAGATTTCATATCAAGCGCTCCTCTTCCAAACATGTACTCCCCTGAATCTATATCTTTATTTATCTCTTCACTTAAGTTTAGCGATTTTAATTTGTCAGGAAGTTTATCTGGATCATGTGCATATTCCTTTATTGTTCCAAAATCATCTACACCAACAGTGTCTAGATGACCCATCAATATTATGGTATTATTTGAATCTCCCTTAGTGCCTTTTACCATAGAAATTACATTGTATCTCTCAAAGGAATCATTTAATGTCCTTTGGAATACTAGATATTCTGGATTTTGCTTGAAGTAATCATTGGATTTGTGAAATTCATATATCTTGTCAGCACAATCTGCTTCCCCACTTGTCTTTACTATACTTGGAAGCTCGACTAATTCTTTTGTAATTTTTTTTACCTCTTCAAAACAATTTAAATACAAATTTAGCACTCCTTTCAACTTTCCGTCTATTTTCTTCCTTTAATCTATTAAAGTATAACATACTATATCAAAATATTTCAACTTGATATAGATATTTTCCTTTACAATAGTAGTGATATAATGGGTATGGTAATTATTGATAGTATATGTGTTACTACTGTTATCTTTGAAGCGAGATCACTATCTGCCCCATGCTTTTGACTGAGAACTACCGTTAAAACTGCAACTGGTAGACTTTGCATGATTATTACTATGTTTTTTATAAGTGGATCTACCTTTATAAAACTTAAAATCAAAAGGGTTATTAAAGGTGTTGCTATTAATCTTATAAAACTTGCATAGTAAATATCCTTGTCTGCTAAGATTTCTCTAAAGCTTAGTCTTGAAATTCTCTCTCCTAATATCAGCATAGCTAGTGGAGATGTAAGAGATGATAGCATTGATATAGGTTGATCTATTACTTTTGGCAATCTTATATTTAATAAAAATATCAAAGTTCCCATAATTATTGAAATAATTGCTGGATTTTTAATAAACTTATCAATTGTAAATCCACCTTTGTCTTTTCTAAGTAGACCCTCCCCATATGTCCATATAAATAGATGAAATGGTATCATAAAAACGGAGCCGTATATCAATGCCTTTTGTCCAAATAGAGCATATATAAACGGTATCCCCATAAAGCCTGAATTTGAAAAGACGTTTCCAAATCTAAGTACTACATTTTTTGATCTTGGGTATTTTCTATAGGCTATCTTTCCTATTATAGCTGCCAATGCATGTGAAAAGATTGATAGTATAAATATAATGATTACTCCATTCAAGGTTTCTTTTGAATATCCAATGCTAAATGCAGATATAATAAGTGCTGGAAGCGCTATATTTGCAAGTACAGTAGTCATGGCTTTGTTTTCAGCATCCTTTAATATTCCCGTCATTCCACCTACATATCCTACCCCCATAAGTATAGCTAATACTGCTACTTGTTGAATTACAATTATTGGATCCATTAGATCGTCTCCTATCTTTATTTTCTGTATTATATTATTTGTGTCTAAGCAAAGAGGTTAATGGCTATAAATGAACACACTATTCCACCAAATATAGACAATATCAAACTTCCATTTATATAAGATATAATTGCAGAAGCACCTATTCCTATAATTGTTGGAATCCTAAGCTCTGCACTTGCAGTGATTATCCCCTTTAATATCAATATACTGAGCGAGGTATATGGAATAAAGGTTAGAAATTCTTGAAATTTCTTATTTGTTTTCCTATCAGTTAAGATTAAAAGGGGGAAAACTCTCGGTATATATGTAACCAATGCCATTCCTAATATAAGTGGTATCATATTTTTCATTGTATTTCCCCTTCCCTATTTAATAGTGATACTGCTAAAATAGATGATATTATTATTCCAAGTATAATATCCCAGCCATCTTTAAATATATTTGTATAAAATAATACTAAATACACTGCCATCGATATAATGGCAACTGAGACTATTTTTCTAGACCTTTTAAATTCAGGAAATATAAGTGCTGCAAACATCGCATATATACCTATTCCAAGGCTTGCTTGAAGTGACACCGGGAGTATTTGTCCTACCACATATCCCACCATGCTTCCCACTAGCCATGAAATATAGGCTGAATTTATTGCAAGTATAAATGGTAGACTTATCTCATCTTTATTAAAAGAAATGACCGAAAAACTTTCATCTGTTATTCCAAACCCAATAATCGGTAAGAATCTTTTATCTACACCTTTTAAATCCTGAGAAAGCGAAGCAGACATTACTATGTGCCTTAAATTGAGTAGGAATGTAGCTATGATTATATTTATACTACTAAGACCTAGTCCTATCATTTCAAGAGCCATAAATTGACTAGCACCTGCAAATACTAGCCCTGAGAATAAGCTAGTATCCTTAAATGACAATCCTGTATTTCTAGAAAGCAATCCAAATGCTACAGCTGTTGGAAAATATCCTATATAAAGTGGAATTGCTTTAACTAGTCCATCTTTAAATTTTTGCATTGATGTCTTATTTTCATCCATATATGTTTCTCCTTTTTACTTATCTAAAGTGGTAAATCTATTATAATAGTAATAAATGCTAAAGACAAGATAAAAGATAAGGTTTCCCTTATCTTTTAATATTTTTGCTATACCAAGAAGTATTGCAGTGTGTCCGTCGTGTCCACATATTATCCATAAATCTATTAAAAATTAAGCCGAGGCCTAATTTTTAATAGATTTATATTTTATTTCTCAGTAAATTCTTCTTTCATAAACATATGGTAGTCTTCACTCATTCCATATTTTTTTATATAGTATTTATGAAGTATATTCTGTAGTACTACTAATATTATGAGCCCTAGAGGTATAAGTATTATAGGTGAAGTATTGAAGAATCCAAACAATGCATACATTGCGCATATAACCCCAGCTACTGTTAGAGCGTATGGAAACTGACTCTTAACATGGTCTATATGATCTGCTCCTGAATTAATTTATTCTCTAGCTGTGCTTCTGATTGATATGACATATTTAATAACATTTTTAGATATATTATATCTTTTTATAAAAATATAAATTTAGTTAAAATTGTATTTGTTAATGTTTTTCATAAATATCTAATAATTATTAGCTATTTATGAAAAACATTTTGACTTTTAGTATATACATGTATATACTAAAAGTATTTTATTATTTAATAAGGTGCTATATAAAAAATAAAGAGTAATTAAATGAAGAATTATTTTAAGAGTATTAATGTAGAAATCAGAAAAATCATGTATACTACAAACTGTATAGAAAGCTTAAATAGTCAGTTTA
>CAYRYO010000035.1:7103-17340 GCA_964428475.1 uncultured Tissierellaceae bacterium | reverse complement strand
CTTGTATTAAACACATAATTACTATATAATATAATAGTCAAAGTTAAATGACAAAAAGGAGGAGACAGATGAAGAAGAAAAAGCTTGCAATACTAGCTACATTTTTAGCTAGTAGTTTAATGTTATCAGCATGTAGCAAATTAGATGTTCCTGCAATGATTAATAAGGGTGAAAAGATAGAGCCTTCCAAGGTGGTTACAGAAGTTGACTTTTTAGATCAACCAGTTAGCAATTGGAGGTCATATCGTGAGATGATAGATGTAAAGGCAATTTATATGACTGGAAATACCACAGGATGGAAGACCAGGTTTGATGAATTAATAGATTTTATAAATAGCAAGGAGATAAATGCTGCAGTAATAGATGTAAAAGACGATTATGGGGAGCTTACATATAAATCCCTAGTTCCAATGGCAGTTGAAATAAGGGCAGATAAGACCATCAAGGACAAGGACTTTGTGGCTACTATGGCAACGCTTGGTGAAAATGATATCTATCCCATAGCTAGAATAGTTACATTTAAGGATAGAACAGCTGCATCCCAAAGACCCGATCTTGCAGTAAAAATGCACGATGGGTCTATATGGAGAGACAATAAGGGTGATGCATGGCTAAATCCCTACAATAGAGATGCATGGGAATATCCTATCCAAATAGCAGAAGAAGCAGCACTAAAGGGATTTAAGGAAATTCAATTTGACTATGTGAGATTTCCAACAGATGGAAAGAGATCCTTAATAGATTACGGCCAAGCAGGAGAAGAAGCCATGGAAGACGCAATAGCTGGATTTTTAAGCTATGCCAGGGAAAGGCTGGCACCTCTTGGAGTATATGTATCGGCAGATGCCTTTGGACTGGTAACTACAGTCAATGATGATATGCAACTTGGACAACATTTAGAAACATTGGCATTGGCAGTAGATATTATATGCCCTATGGTATATCCTTCCCATTACGCTCTTGGAACATATGGGGTAAACTATCCTGATGCAGACCCATATACTATAGTAAATACTAGCATGAAGACAGCACAGGAGAGAATAGATAATATAGACACAGATGAGACCAAGGCAATACTAAGGCCTTGGATACAGGATTTTTCTGCACCATGGCTAAAGAGGCAATACGGTTCTAATTATGTTTCCTATGGACCACATCAGCTTAGGGAGCAAAAAAGAGCAACATATGATGCAGGCATTGACCAGTGGATATTTTGGAATGCAGGAAATAAATATACAGAAGATGGGTATGAAGACCTTTAAGGAGATGATTTGATGAGATATGAAGGTTCACTCTATAGACCTCCAAGTGAGGCCTATAGTTTAATAGTTCAAGCTACCATAGGATGCACCCACAATGGATGTACATTTTGTTCTATGTACAAGGATAAAAAATTTAGAGTAAGACCAACATATGAAATAATAGAGGATTTAAGGGCTGGAAGGGCGAGTTATAAGAGGGTAGATAGGATTTTCATTGCAGATGGTGATGCACTCGCTATAAAAAACATAGAACTTGAAAAGATTCTCTTATTTATAAGGGAAAACTTTCCTGAATGCAAGAGGGTGGGAATATATGGCTCCCCTAGGGCAATACTATCAAAGTCCCAAGAGGATTTAAGCAGACTAAAAGACCTGGGTCTTGGAATAGTATATCTTGGAGTAGAATCAGGTTCAGAAGATATTTTAGAGAAGATAAATAAAGGCGTTACAAGAAGTGAAATGGTATTGGCAGGGAAAAGGATAGTAGATTCTGGAGTAAAGCTCTCTATTACACTTATATCAGGTATAGGCGGAAAAGGGAGTTCAGAGGAACATGCAGTAGAATCTGCAAGGATAATAAATGAAATAAATCCAGATTATATAGGGCTTTTGACCTTGATAGTTGAACCTGGTACAGAATTATATGGAGATGTGCAGAGTGGAAAATTCGAACTATTATCTCCCAAAGAAGTGCTACTTGAAACAAGAAAGATGGTAGAAGATATTGAAGTGGATAATTGCGTGTTTAGAAGCAATCACGCTTCCAATTATGTCGCTCTTAGAGGGACTTTATTCAGGGATAAGGGGATAATATTAAACCAAATAGATGAGGGACTCCAACTATCAGGATTAGAGGACAAGGATGCATATAGAAGACTTTAATTATAAGCCAGTTAGCATTTGAAAGAGGCACAAAAAAACTTGCATATCGCTAAAAATAATGCTATACTTACAAAAAAAAAATACTTAGAGTGAATTTTTGCAGGTTAGCAAGACAAATCCATTTACTCGCTAGGTTCATTAGCTAAGTCATAAAAACTTTAAATCAGTCCAGAGAGGCTGGAAAGGAGACTAAAAAATGCAAAACACAATCAGTTCTAAAGTTGAGGAAAACTCACTTCTTCACAATTCAAAAAAAATTGTACTTGCACTTCAGCATCTTGTGGCAATGTTTGGTGCAACGGTACTTGTACCAATCTTAACAGGGTTAAACCCATCAGTCGCATTATTTTCAGCAGGTGTAGGAACGCTTATCTTTCACTTATGCACAAAGGGGAAGGTTCCGGTATTTCTGGGATCATCATTTGCATTTATTCCAGCAATAATCGCAGTAAAGACATTATATAATGGAGACTTGAGATATGCACAAGGGGGATTACTTGTAGCAGGTCTTATTTATGTATTGATTTCTTTTTTAGTTAATAAAATTGGAGTAGAAAAGATACAAAAATACCTTGCACCTCAAGTAGTAGGGCCTATGATAATAGTTATAGGAATGAATATGATACCAGTAGCTTTTGCAATGGCAAGTGAAAATTTAATAATAGCAGGTATTACACTTTCAACAGCTCTTCTCATCAATTTTAAGACAAGAGGATTTGTAAAACAACTTGCCATTCTTATAGCAGTTGTCTTAGGATATCTAGTATCTATAAGAGCTGGTCTAGTCGATATAGAGATAATTAAAAGTGCATCAATTATAGAACTGCCAAGTTTTACACTTCCTAAGTTTGACTTAGGAGCTGTAGCGATAATCACTCCAGTGATACTTGCAGTATTTATGGAACATTTAGGAGATATTACTACAAATGGACAAGTAGTAGGAAAGAACTTTGTAAAAGATCCAGGACTAAATAGAACGCTTTTAGGAGATGGACTTGCAACTACATTTGCTGCATTAATAGGTGGGCCTGCAAATACAACATATGGAGAAAATACAGGAGTACTTGCAATAACTAAAAACTATGATCCGTCAATTCTTAGACTTGCGGCAGTATTTGCCATAGCTTTGGCATTTGTATCTAAAATAGGAGCAACGCTTTCAACTATACCAAATGCGGTAATGGGTGGAATATCACTTATGTTATTTAGTATGATATCCTTAATTGGAGCAAAAACTATTAAAAATCAAGATGTAAAGTTCAATGCTAAAAATATACTTGTAATAGCGACAATTTTAATACTAGGTTTAGGGTCAGGGATAGTAGAATCTAAATTTGGAATAATCATTGGAATTCCAATCACAAATAGTGTAAAGATTTCAGGATTAAGTTTTGCAGCATTAGTAGGGATAGTATTAAATATAGTGTTAAATAGAAAATAAAAGGGCAATATAATATATTAAAATAAACATATCTAAAAGCTGATTTCTATACAAGAGATTGGCTTTTTGATTTAAAAAATAGACAAAAGAGTCAATAAGATATAAAATAGATGTTGAGAGAAATTGGGAAGGGAGTTTTTCTATGGGGAAGAAGGTAATAGTAATAGGTGGGGGAGCTGCTGGTATGATTGCAGCAATATCTGCTAAGATAAATGGAGCTCAAGTAGTTTTATTAGAGAGAAATGATAGGGTTGGGAAAAAATTACTCGCCACAGGAAATGGAAGATGTAATTATACAAATAAAAGTTTAAGTGTAAAGAATTATCATGGAGAAAACTCAAAGTTTGCATATAGTGTATTATCTCAGTTTAATGTGGATAGTACAATTGAGTTTTTTGAAATGATGGGGATAAGTCCTGCACTAGGAGATGCTGGGAAAGTATTTCCACTTTCATTTCAAAGTTCAAGTATGGTTGATTTACTTAAATTTGAAATTGAAAATGAAGGAATAAATTTAATTACAGAGGCTTATGTATGGGATATAAAAAAACACAAGGATAAATTTATTGTCACTTTAAAAGACAATAGAGTATTTCAAGGCGATAGGGTGATCCTAGCAACAGGAGGAATGGCACTTCCAAATAGCGGGTCTGATGGCAATGGATATAATTTATGTCAAGCTATGGGACATACTACAATAAGAACTTTTCCAGGACTTGTTCAGTTAAATTTAGAAGGAAATCACTTTAAGTCATTAAATGGAACTAAATTTGTTGGAAGGGCAGAACTTTATGTAGATGGAAAAGTATTGCTTAAAGATACTGGTGATATACTATTTACTTCTTATGGAATATCAGGACCACCAATACTAAATCTAAGCAGAACTGCCATATATAATTTAAATAAAGGGAAAAAGGTAGAGGTAAGGGTATCCATTATTCACCACATGAATATAGAAGAGTTATATGAATATCTTATATATAGATTTAGCTTAATGGGGAAAAAGACACTAGAGATAGCTTTGATAGGATTTATAAATAAAAAACTTATAATTCCTATTCTTAAGACTATAGCTTTAAATAAGAATAAAAATGTAGGAGATCTTTCAAAAGAAGAGATAAGTAAATTATCTGAGATACTTAATTCTTGGAGTTTCACTGTGATAGGAAGTCAGCCATGGGCTAATGCTCAAGTTACAGCTGGTGGGGTAAATACAGATGAAGTAAATAATAAGACTATGGAATCTAAAATTGTAAGCGGATTATACATAGTAGGAGAAATACTAGATATAGATGGAGATTGTGGGGGATATAATTTGCAATGGGCGTGGTCTTCTGGTTATATCGCAGGAGAAAGAGCTGCTTTAAATTAAGAAAAAGTGAGGATTAAGATGTTAAAAAAATTACTTGAATTAGAAGAGAAAAGAAAAAATATAAAGGTAGCACTGATAGGTGCAGGGCTTATGGGAAAAGGTCTAGTTAGCCAAATGATGCTAGTAAAGGGAATGACGCCATCACTTGTTGTAAGTCACAAGATAAGTGATGCGATAGAGTCCTATACCTTAGCGGGAATTTCTAAAGAAGATATAGTGATAGCTAAGACATTAGATGATATAAATTTAGCAATAGAAAAGGATAAATACGTGGTTACGGATAATACTGAGTATGGAAGTCGTGGCAATGCAATAGATGTAGTAGTAGATGCGACAGGGGTTCCAAATACAGGTGCAATGATAGCAATGAGTGCGATTGAAAATAGAAAACATATTGTAATGTTAAATGTAGAGGCAGATGTAGTTGTGGGACCAATACTCAATAAAATGGCTCAGGAAGCAGGTGTAGTATATACAGGGACAGCAGGAGATGAACCTGGTGCAGTTAAGGAAATTTTTGATTTTGCAGTAGCAACGGGATTTGAAGTGCTTGCAATAGGAAAGGGAAAAAACAATCCTATAGATTACAGTGCAACTCCTGATAGTGTAAGGCAAACAGCCCTTAAATCTAAACTAAATCCGGTAAGGCTTGCCTCTTTTGTAGATGGAACTAATACAATGGTTGAAATGGCAGCTATGGCAAATGCTACAGGATTTATACCTGATATAAGGGGCGGACACGGACCAACTACAATAGTAAATGATCTTCCAAGGAAATATAGCTTAAAAGGTCAAGGTGGGATACTAGACAAGTACAAAATAGTAGACTATGCACATGGAATAGCACCAGGAGTATTTGTAGTGGTGACTACATCACTAGCACAGGTACATCATGAAATGAAGTTTTTAAAGATGGGAGATGGGCCAAATTATGTGCTTTATAGACCCTATCATTTAACTAGTTTAGAGACACCTATATCTATAGGCAAGGCTTATATATATGGTGAAGCTACTATTGCACCTAAATATGAAAAACCAGTAGGGGAAGTTATTACATTAGCCAAAAGGGATTTAAAAGCTGGAGAAAGGCTAGATGGTATAGGGGAATATACAGTACTGGGAAGCATAGATACTTACGAAGTGGCAAAGAGAGAAAATTTAGTGCCAATAGGACTGATAAATGAAAATGCAGTAGTAAAGAAAGAAATTAAAAAGGGCGAATTTATTACTCATGATATGATAGAATTAGACAAAACTACAGATATATATAAATTGAGAATGAAACAGGAAAGGATATCAATTATAAAGTGATTGAGTCCATCATGAATTAATAAGAAGATGCATTGTTGAATCGTATATTTTGATTAAATGAATATTTTATTGTTGACAAATAAATAGAAGTCAAGTATATTTATATACAAGTGAAAATATATGCAGTGATGAGGACAGTAGCAAAATGATCTTATAGTAGAGAGGCAGTCAAATGGTGGAAGAGTGTCATAAGAGATTTTGTGAAGATCACCTTTTAGCATAGTATCTGAACCTAGTAGGGTACTACGTGGAGACGTTATACTCATTGAGTGGCAAAAAATGTAAATATTTTTTGTAATTTGGGTGGTACCGCGAGAAATTCGTCCCTAAGTCTATAGACTTAGGGATTTGTTTATGACTTAACTTAAGGAGCATAGCGAGTTCTAGTAGGTCAAAGCCAAGGAGAAGCAAATCTATACGAGCATAGCAGTAAATAGATTTGTGTTTCGAGACTGTGAGATTAAAAAAGAAAGGGTTGATAAATTGAAAAAATTTGATGCACTATCAAATGAACCTGTAAAAGACAGAGAAAAACAGATAAGTGAATACTGGAAACAAATAGATTTACTTCATAAATCAGTAGACACGAGAGACGCCGAAAAACCATATGTATTTTATGAAGGACCTCCAACAGCCAATGGTAAACCTGGAATTCACCATGTAATGGCAAGGACATTAAAAGACCTTACTTGTAGATATAAGACAATGGAAGGATATCAAGTAAAAAGAAAAGCTGGATGGGACACTCATGGATTACCAGTAGAAATTGAAGTTGAGAAAAAGCTTAAATTAAAAAATAAACAAGATATTGAGAAATATGGCTTGGAAAAGTTCAATAGAGAATGTAGAGAATCTGTATTCCAATATGAAAAGCTTTGGAGAGATATGACGGAGAGAATGGCATACCTAATAGACCTTGACAATCCATATATAACTCTTGAAAATGATTATATTGAATCTGTTTGGTGGATACTAGATAAATTCCATAAAGAAGGACTCATATATGAAGGACATAAGATACTTCCCTACTGTTCAAGATGTGGAACAGGACTTGCCACTCATGAAGTAGCCCAAGGCTATGAAGAGATAACATCAGAAACAGTAATAGCTAAATTCAAGCTTAAAGATAAAGATGAATATTTCCTAGCATGGACAACTACACCTTGGACACTTCCTTCAAATGTATGCCTAACAGTTAATCCTAAGGTGGATTATGTAAAGGTAAAACAAGAAGGCCAAATATATTATTTGGCTAAAGAATTAGCAAATAAGGTGTTAGGGGAAGATTATGAAGTACTAGAGGAAATGAAAGGAACTGATTTAGAAGGTATAGAATATGAACAATTGATTCCCTTTATAGATGTAGCTGGGAAAGCCTTTTATGTAACATTAGCGGATTATGTAACTATTGAAGATGGTACTGGAATTGTTCACTCTGCACCTGCATTTGGTGAAGATGACTACAATACAGGTCTTAAATATGATCTTCCAGTAGTAAATCCAGTGTCAGAACAAGGAAAGTTTTTAGAAACACCTTGGGAAGGTAAATTTGTAATGGATGCGGATCTTGATATTATTCTTTGGTTAAAAGAAGAAGGCAAGCTATTTAAAAAAGAAAGAGTAGCCCACAATTATCCACATTGCTGGAGATGTAAGACACCATTACTTTACTATGCTAAACCTTCATGGTATATAGAAGTTACCAAATTCAAAGACAAATTGATAGAAAACAATAATGGTATAAATTGGTATCCAGATTTTGTAGGTGAAAAGAGATTTGGGAACTGGTTAGAAAACTTAAATGACTGGGCAATATCTAGAAGTAGATATTGGGGTACACCATTTCCAATTTGGAGATGTGATGACTGTGGACATATTCACAGTATAGGCTCAAGAAAAGAATTAGTAGAAAGAGCGATAGAAGATATAGATATGGATATAGAACTTCACAGACCATATGTTGACAATGTTCATTTAAAATGTGACAAATGCGATGGAACTATGACAAGAGAAAAAGATGTAGTAGATGTTTGGTTTGACAGTGGGGCAATGCCTTTTGCTCAGCATCACTATCCATTTGAAAACAAGGAGAATTTTGACAAATTATTCCCAGCAGACTTTATATGTGAAGGTATAGATCAGACTCGAGGATGGTTCTATTCACTTCTAGCTATATCCACATTTGTAATGGGAAAATCTCCTTATAAAAATGTACTTGTAAATGACCTTGTATTAGATAAAGAAGGCAAAAAAATGTCTAAGACAAAGGGAAATACAGTAGATCCATTTAAGTTGTTCGATCAGTACGGTGCAGATGTTTTAAGATGGTATATCATATATGTATCTCCACCATGGACACCAACTAAATTTGATGAAAATGGATTAAGGGAAATAGAAAGCAAGTTCTTTAGAAGTATAAGAAATGTATATAATTTCTTCTCTCTATATGCAAATACAGATGAAGTAGATCCAAAAGAATTCTTTATTCCTTACAATGAGAGACCAGAAATAGATAGATGGATACTATCAAAGTACAATACTCTATTAAAAGAGACAAGAGAAAACATGGATATATTTGAACTTACAAAAGTTGTAAGAGATATACAGGAATTTGTAATAGAAGATCTATCAAACTGGTATATTAGAAGAAATAGAAGGAGATTTTGGTCTACGGAACTAGATAATGACAAAAAAGCTGTATACAATACAAGTTATGAAATACTTGTAGGTATTTGTAAAATAATAGCACCTTTTGTACCTTTTATTTCCGAGGAAATATATCAAAAACTGACAGAATATGAATCAGTACATTTAGAATACTATCCAGATGCTGATTTAAGTCTAATAAATAGCGAATTAGAAGAAAAAATGGACTTGGTAAGAAGTTTGGTAGGATTAGGTCGTGCTTCACGTGAAACTGTAAGACTTAAGGTGCGTCAACCGCTTAAAGAAGTGGTAATAGACGGAAAATATGAAGAGCTAATAAGTGATTTAGTTCCCTTGATTAAAGAGGAATTAAATGTTAAAGATGTAATCTTTGAAAATGATTTATCTCAATTTATGAATTACTCTTTAAAGCCAAACTTTAAGGTAGCGGGTTCTATACTTGGGAAAAATGTAAAGGCTTTTGGAAAGGCATTAAATGAATTAGATCCTAAAGAAACTGTGGAAAAACTGGATAGAGGAGAAGTATTAACTTTAGACTTAAATGGAGAAAAGGTAGATATTTTAAAAGATTATGTACTAGTTACCATATCTTCTAAAGAAGGATTTGATGTAGCCATGGAAAACAATTTATTTGTAATCCTAGACACTAGCTTAACTCCAGAGCTTATAAATGAAGGATATGCAAGAGAGTTTGTATCAAAGATACAACAGATGAGAAAGAGCAATGGCTATGAAGTCTTAGACAATATAAATATATTCTACGATGGATCTGATGAGATAAAATTAGCTCTAGATGAATATAAGGATTTCATAAAATCAGAAACTCTAGCTAAGTCTATAGAAAGAGTAACAGAAGGCCAACTAGAAAGACAAGATTTGAATGGACAAATGACGGGCATAAGATTAGAGAAAATATAATAGCATTATGTAAAAACAAGGTAGACAGTTTAAACTGTCTACCTTGTTTTCTTAAAAGTAATATATATTATCAACGTGATAGTTTGTAAAGTATTATATTTATTTAATAATTTCTATATTAGCCATAATTTTATATCTTGGACAATATAATGAAATACAAGCATTATATTATCTAGAATAAAGGAGAAGATAGTTATGTGGTTAAAAGAGATTGTATTGACGGCTATGGTATTTTCGTTGGTAAATGTAAGTGGATATGATAAGGATCATACAGATTACATAGAAAGTGATCTAATAGAAAATGTATTAGTAGAAGAAATAGAGGAAATAGTAGAGCAAGAAGAAACAAGACAAGAATATGTAAGACAAGATCTAATACAAGAA
>CAYRYO010000035.1:0-7003 GCA_964428475.1 uncultured Tissierellaceae bacterium | reverse complement strand
ACAAGAATATGTAAGACAAGATCTAATACAAGAAGATATTATTATAAATGAAGATGATAATCTCAAGCAAGAGATTGAAGTTAAAGTAGATATTACAAAATTCAATATCGACAATTTAAAGCTAAAAGAAGGTGTGGCTAGTGAGGATGTATTTAAAGTCAACAGATTTTTAAATGAAAAGGGATACATGGATAGTGGAGGAAGCTATTATTATGATAATAAGACAAAAGCAGCTGTTATAAAGTACCAGCAAGAAAACAAATTAGTGGCTGATGGTGTTGTTGGGAAGAATACATACCAAAAGATAAATGAAGATATGGAGATCAATAAAATATATATACCAGAAATTAAATTGACATTTAAAGAAGAAGTTCCTAGCGGATACTGGATAATTATCAATAAAAGCAATAATACCTTATATTATTTAAAAGGCAAAGAAATAATTAGCAAGTATCCCGTTGCAAGTGGTAAAGATATAGGGTATACACCGGAAGGCAAATTTACTATTGCAACAAAATACAAAAATCCAAGTTGGGGTGGTGCAGGGATACATAAGCCTGTAAAAGGTGGAGCTCCAAATAATCCTCTGGGCAAAAGATGGATGGGCTTAAGTATAAAAGGTGGTGGAAGCTACGGAATACATGGAAATTCCAATGAAGATAGCATTGGAAAATATGTTTCATTGGGATGCATTAGGATGCATAATAAAGATGTAGAAATACTCTATGACTTAATCCAAATAGGAACACCAGCTTGGATAGCTAGTGAGGAGAATCTCAATCAATATGGTATATATATATCATATTGATTGAAGTTGGAAGATATTTGATTAATAGCTTGTAGGCATTAGTGCCCAGGATAGACAAATACAATCGAGATGTGGTATTATTAAACTTACACGTGTATAAAATTATAAAATATAAGTAAGTTTATAAAGACAAAGTGAAATTGATGTTTTTTATATTTCGATGATAACTTTTGTACAAGATATAGACAAACTGTATTATATGATTTTCACGATTAAATAAATAGAGGTGGTTAAAATGTTTTGTAGTAAATGTGGAGCCGAGTTATCAAAAGATGCAAAGTTTTGTAGTAAATGTGGAAACAATGTAGGTATAGAAAGTTCTTATGAAAAAGATCAAAGTTCAACAACTATAGCAAAGGAGGCAAAAGTTAACAAACAAAATTCATTTAGTATGTTAAAACAAAAGTGGCTGATATTAGCTATAGTATTGATTGTAGGGATAGGTTTTTTTTCTAAAGATTCTCTAATTTATGCTATATCTCCAGAAAAACATGTTTTGCTTTCATTAAATAAAACTTTCAAAGTCATTAATAAGGATTTAGAAAGAATGAGTTCCTTATTATTTGGAGATATTTCTGAAACTGATTCAAGCACAAACAACTTAAAAGCGATGATAAATGATATTGAACATTCAGATCAGTGGATTAACAATCAAATACATATACTAAATGGTATGGGGCTTGAATTAAACACTGCTATGGATAAATCTAATAAAGAGTTTTATCTAAGTGGACAAACTATTTATGATGGAAGAGACTTTTTATCATTTAATACAAAGATTGATGATAGAGAAATATTGCTTGATATTCCAGAATTATACCATAGTTCATTTATGCTTCCATCAAAAGACTTTGGTAGACAATGGAATATGTCGAACATTGCAATAGATAATAACTATTTCATGGATGAATCTTTAGATATTTCGTTTTCTGAATTGATGAGTGATAGTGAGATTATAAAAATGGATGAAAAAACACGCAAGTCATATTCAAATAGTTTTAATACCTTTATAAAAAATGCTTCTTTTGAAAAAAATGGAACAGAGAAAATATTAATTGGAGATAAGTCTAAAAAATGTAATAAGATAAGCATAATTTTAAATAGTAATGATGTGAAAAATGGAATTTTAGAGTTAATAGATGCAGTGAAAAATGATAATAGAGTAGTGCAAAGCAAGGATAATCTCAAGAATATAAATCAAGAGTATGCAATAAATAACTATGAAGAATCCTTAGAAAATTTAAAATATGAAATAAATGAGTATTTTAAAATGGATATAAGTAGATTTGATGTATACACATATAATGGAAATGTGGTGCAAATGGATTTAAATATAATCCCAGATATGGATTACAAAGAAGAAATTATAAAGCTAGGTATAAGTTTTTTAGGAGATAAAAACTTAGTTGATGATATTAAACTTGAGTTTGTGGTAGGAAATGATGATCAAGATAAGATAGTCATCACTTCAAAAGGCAATCATGCAGGTAATAAAAAACAATTTTCAGATGAGACGGAAATTACATTATACAGCTATGGAAGTGAATTGATGTTAATCAATTCTAAAACAGAAATAGATTTATCAAAGAATAAGGACAATTTAAAATACCTTATGAATTTTAAATCTGAAGATGGAGATATGGTATTAGATGTAAATGGTGACTTCAATTCATCTTCAAAGAAAATAGAATACAATTTGCATGATATACTATTTACTATGAATGACTATTATCAAGGTAGTTTTAGGATTAAGGGTAGTTTGGCTTTAAGTTTAGAAAATCAATTTAAAAATATAGCTAGATTAAATAGCAGTGACAAAGTAAATATTCTTGAATTAACAGCATATGATGCTGATGATATAATGGATGTAATGGAAACAAATATGGAGGAAATAGGATATTCATTTAATTTATATTAATGATTACTAAGGCAATTATTGTTAAAAGGATAGCGACTTTATTTTTTTTAGCAATATGTTCTTTAAATATAAGGAAACCTCCTATATTAATTAATACGATACTTCCTGCACTATAAATAGGGAATGCTACAGAAGTTTTTAAGGTATCTAATGATAATATCAAAAAATATGAAGAAAACAAATTGGGTATACCTACTGCAAAGCCAGTGAGTATATCTTTTTTTGTTATTTTGCCTCTTTCTTTTAAAGTATAGAATATGCTTATTAAAAATGCCACAAAAAATATTGAAAAAAGAAATACATCTTTATAATCGTTTAATGCATATTTTTGATAGATTTTAGTTGAGAACTCCGCCATACCACCAAAGATGAACAAGAGAATGATGGTAGGTTTAATATCAAATTTTTCAAGAGAATTTGGTGATAGATTAACTATTAGTATAGATAATAAGGATAATAATATGCCTACCCACTGAATGGAAGATGGAAGTTCCTTCCATAGAACAATTGAAAAGATCATTGGAATAAGTATTCCAAGTTTTGCTATAGTGCCTGAAATTCCTACACCATTTTCTTTTACACTTTTCTGGTAATAAATAAATGAAAGATAAAAGAAGGACCCAGAAATACTACCAACCACTAGGCCCCATATAATGCTTGAATGTGGGGATAAAACATGTAAACTATTAGAGGCTAATAGTTTACAGTCCTCTATAAAAGAGATGTCACGAGTGACATCAGATAATAAGTTTTTAGAAAAAATCATAAAAAGGCTAGTTGAAAATGCAATAAAATAATTTGCACTTGTAATTAAGTATCTATTTGTATTGGAGCTTTCTGTGTACTTGAAAATAAGTGCAATAGAAGCACTACATATAATTGCTAAAGTTAAATAAAACATATCTTCCCTCTCTTCATATAAATATTTATATATTTAATTTATTAAATTATGTAAATAATAGTTAAATAACTAGATATAGTATATAATATAAATAAATTATAATCAATTTAAAAAACAATTGGAGGTACTTAATATGATAAATAAACAAAAAATAGCTATTTTAACTGACTCTGGATCAGATGTCCCGGAATATTTAGTAAAAGAATATGGTATATATGTAGCACCTCTTAAGATAATTTATAAAGAGGGTGAGTATTTAGATGGAGTAAATATCACAGCAAAAGATGTCTACTCTAGATTGAAAAAAGAAATACCTTCTACATCTCTTCCAGATGGCAATCAAATTCAGGAAATACTTGATAAGATAAAAGCTGATGGCTATGAAAAAGTTTTAATTATAACTATCTCTAGTGGACTTAGCGGAACTTACAATGTAATGAGAATTGTTGGAGAACAGCAAAAAGAACTCGATGTCTATGTTGTAGATACAAAGAACATAGCAATAGCAAGTGGATTTAATGCAATTCAAGCAGCAGAATATATAAAAGATGGAATGGATTGGGAAGAATTAAAGCAAACAATATCTAAAAACATTTCAAATTCAAGAGTTTTCTTTTCAGTGTCTACATTGGAATACCTTCAAAAAGGTGGTAGAATAGGCCTAGTCACATCTATACTTGGTTCTACTGTTAAATTAAAGCCTATTATTTCATGCAATGAAGATGGAATTTACTATACGGTTGCTAAAATAATAGGAAAGAGACGTTCCTTTAATAAGGCATTAGAACTCGCAGTAGATTTTATTGGTGATGCTAAAAAATACAATCTTGGAGTAGTGCACGGTGCAGCTCCAGAGGATGCAGAAAAACTTACAAAAGAGTTTAAATCTAAACTACCTAATTTTAAAATATTTGCAGAAGGGCAGATAAGTCCTGCACTTGGAGTTCATACAGGACCTGGAACTATAGGTATAGTTGCACAAAGGTTATGATAAACATTTTTAACCTCTTGCAAAAAATATGAATATGTAGTATACTAAACTAGTTAGATTAATAGTTCGGAAAATAGTTAAAAAATGAAATGTTTTGTGCGTAGTCTTATCCTAGTTTGTTTCTGGTGTGTAAACCCATTAAGGTAAATCAGCTTTATTCGATGAAAAAATTTCAATATAAATTATTTAAATATGTAGGACTAATTAAAGACTAACTGCCATATAATGTATATGGTGGTTTTTTAGTGATAAAAACTTAAAGGAGGAATAAGATGGAATTAGATGTAATGATGGGACTTTTGGGTCTATTTTTAATTACTGCTTTCACAAATGTATTAAAAACATTAAAGACAATACTAATGGCTAAGAAAATAATGAATCCAGTTTATTTATTTGTTTTTTTAGATTCAATGGTATTTGCAACAATTTTAAGCAAGGTGACTAGCTCAGAGGGAATACAGTTTACCATAGCATTTGCACTGGGAAAGACATTGGGTGTTTTTCTTGGTGGGATGATAGAAGATAAATTAGCTCTTGGAATACTTGAAGTGGATTTGTTTTTAAACGATGAGATAAAATCTTCTTTGATATCTCAAAGACTTAGAGAAACGGGATATACAGTAAATAAGTTTCTAGTAAGTGGATTTAACGAAGAAGAAAGATATCAAATAGAAGTAGTAATAAATAGGAAAGAATTAAAGGTATTAAAAAACATTATAAGTGAATTTAATGTAGATGATCCTACACTTAAGATAAAAAATCTTAGTAAGGTTCATGGAAAGATAACAAGTACAAGACTCAAACAAGCATAAGAGATAATTTTTTAGCTAAAGGTAGATATATTGTTTTTAATAGGGTAGTAAGTATATAAATAAAATTTAAAGGAGAGATACTTTTGGATAGATTTAAAGATAATAGAGATTTCATGAAGTCTAAGTTTAAAGATAATGTTTTAGCAGATCAAAATAGAGGAATTGAACAACCACCTTTAACCAAGCCCTTTCAAGAAAAAGATATGATAATAAATCTGCCTAAGCCAAATAAAAACATACTAATTAAAAGTGAAGTTCATGATTGTATAAATCATAGAAAGACTCATAGAGAATATATAGATTGTCTTATATCAATAGATGAACTTTCTTATCTCTTATGGGCTACACAGGGAGTAAAAGAGCTAAGAGGAGATAACTACGCTACGGCAAGAACAGTTCCATCTGCAGGTGCAAGGCATCCATTTGAGACTTACTTAGCAGTTAGTAGAGTAGAGGGACTTAGAAAAGGGATATACAGATATTTACCTATGGAGCATCAATTATTATTTTTATATGAGGAAATTAATATAGAAGAGAAAATAACAAAGGGTGCACTAAATAGAAAATTTACGGGAGCAGCAGCAGTTAATTTTATATGGAGCTGTATGCCTTATAGAGGTGAGTGGAGATATGATTATAGATCTCATAAAGTAATGTTACTTGATGCAGGTCATATATGTCAAAATCTATATACTGCCTGTGAAGCGCTTGGACTAGGAACGTGTGCTATAGCGTCATACGATCAAGAGATAATGGATGAGATGACTAGGATAGATGGAGTAGACGAATTCGTAGTATATATGGCTCCAGTGGGAAGAGTTTAAATTATAGTAACTTATCTTGAAAAAGACAACCAATAAGACCAACTTATTAGTTGTCTTTTTCATTGTCTTTAATGCATTTTATATAAATATATAGTATAATTTAGAAAAGAGACTTAAGAGGAAGTGATAAGATTGAAATTATACATAGTGAGACATGGTGAAACTGAATGGAATAGGGCTAAAAAACTTCAAGGCTGGCAGAACTCTAATTTAACAGAAAAGGGGATTAAAGGTGCAAAGCTTTTAAGTAAAAGACTAGAAGATGTAAAATTTGATTTTGTATATTCAAGTCCACAAACAAGAGCAGTGGAAACTGCAAATCATATAAGAAAAGATGGCGAAAAATTAGTAATATTAGATGACATAAAGGAAATGGGATTTGGGAAATGGGAAGGCGTAGAAAAAGAAAAGCTAGAACAATTACACGGGGAAGAATATTATAATTTTTGGAATAGACCTCATCTATACAAATCAAGTGGGGGTGAGACCTTCGAAGAATTGCAAAATAGAGTAGCTAGAGGGATAGAGAGGATAATTGAAAACGGTGGGGAAAATGTATTATTAGTATCTCATGGGGTGGTTATAAAAACCATACAAGCTATGGTAAAGAAACATTCCCTAGAAGAATTTTGGACACCACCATTTTTAGACAATGCTTCTCTAACCTTATTAGAGCTAAAAGATGATAAGCTAAATATAATAATAGATGCAGATACATCACATTTATAATAAGACAAAGGAGTGAAAAA
>CAYRYO010000034.1:0-17661 GCA_964428475.1 uncultured Tissierellaceae bacterium | reverse complement strand
ATAAAAAAAGCTACTGTTATAATTTAACAATAGCTTTAGCGTTTTCAATAATATATATGTATAAGATAAATCAAATAAAAATATTATTAACCATTACGCTTATTCTTCTTATTTCTCAATTGTCTAAAGAAATCAGATATTATACTGCTACACTTATCTTCTAATATACCAAATTCTACTTCTACTCTATGATTGAATTTCTCGTGATTTGTTAAGTCTTCTATGCTACCACAGCATCCCCTTTTGTCATCACGAGTCCCTATTACCAATCTATCTATCCTAGCATTGACTATAGCGCCTGCACACATTGCACAGGGTTCGAGGGTCACATACATAGTACAGTCCATCAATCTCCATGCTCCTAAATAATTGCTCGCTTGTCTTATTGCAATCATCTCTGCATGAGCTGTCGGGTCTTTTGCGCTTTCACGGGTATTAAATCCCTTTCCTATTATCTCTCCCTTATATACAATAATAGCACCTACAGGAACTTCGTAGATGCTAAAAGCTTTCTTTGCTTGATCCAATGCAACTTTCATATATTCTATATCCATATAATCACCTTTTAAAAATTTGGTGCACTGGAGAGGAATCGAACCCCCGGCCTACGCCTTAGGAGGGCGTCGCTCTATCCTTCTGAGCTACCAGTGCATAATTTGCTACCATTTCATATTATAGTATTTTTGATTAAATGTCAAATAATATAGTAAGCTTTTTCTTGTAATGGGGTAAAAAAAGAGTTATACTTAATAGTATTAATAGTTAATAGTGTTAACCAATGGAGGTCAAAATGAATAAGGATGATTTAAAATCAAATTTGATGGACAGTCTAGAGAAAATATATTATATGGAGGCATTTAGTCAATTAGCTGATTTCCTACAAGGTGAACTTTACCTTTTAAGCTTTTTAGCATTAAATAAAGATAAGGAATTTGGTCCATCTGAACTAAGCCAAATCCTATATATTTCAAAACCTAGAATTACTACAACCATATCTGCACTTAGAAAGAAAAAATTTGTAACTACAGAACACGATGAAGATGATAGAAGAAGATTAAATATCAAGGTTACAGAAAAAGGCATAAAATTTGTACATAGCAAACAAAAAAAGGTTGAGGAAAATTTTGATGTCTTTATAGATGGAATTGGCGAAAAAGATACACTTGAGCTTATAAGAATAGTAGATTTAGCTGCAGATATTATGCACAACAAACATAATAAATAGAAGATGGTGAATAAAAATATGAAAGATTTTATCTTTTTACAAGATGTTAAAAAATTTTATTATATGGGAAATCATAAAATAGCTGCTGCAGATGGCATAAGCTTTTCTATTGGCAAGGGTGAGCTTTGTGTGATTGTGGGTCCTAGTGGAGCTGGGAAAACTACAGTTTTAAATATACTAGGTGGCATGGATTCATCTGATAGTGGGACAATTTTACTTGATGGACTAAAAATTCACGACCTAAGTGAAAGGCAACTCACAAATTATAGACGCCATGATGTTGGATTTGTATTTCAATTTTACAATTTAATACAAAACTTAACTGCACTTGAAAATGTTGAACTTGCGTCTCAAATATGTAAAGATCCTCTTAATCCAAAGAAGATTTTGGAAAAGGTAGGATTATCAGAAAGAATGGACAATTTCCCTGCTCAATTGTCGGGTGGAGAACAGCAAAGAGTATCTATCGCTAGAGCTCTTGCAAAAAATCCAAAAATACTTCTTTGTGATGAACCTACTGGTGCACTAGATTATGAGACTGGTAAAACCATACTTCAACTTTTACAGGATACCAGCAGGAAAGATGGCAAGACAGTAATCTTAATTACACATAATCAAGCAATAGCTCCAATGGCAGATAAGGTAATTTACCTAAAAAATGGGCAAGTTGGAGAAACCATTGACAACCCCTCTCCAACACCTATTGAAAGGATTGAATGGTAGTGGCTTCTTCATATATTAAAATGATTTTAAGAGAGTTTAAGAATAGTTTTGGGCGATTTGCAGCTATTTTTGGAATAGTTGCCCTTGGTGTTGGCTTTTTATCTGGACTACTTGTAACAACTCCAAATATGAATAATTCAGTAGATAAATACTATGATGATCACAATACAGCTGATATTTTTATAAAAGCTACAATGGGACTCACTGAAGATGATTTAAAACAAGTAGAATCCCTTGAAAACATAAAATCCGTAATGCCCGCCTATGTCATTGATAAACTCATCGATGTAAATAACAAAGAAGATTTAACTGCTAAAATCTATGGAATTCCCCTCTTAGACTTAGAAAATCAAGTAATTATAAACAAGCTCGATCTATTAGAAGGGAGAATGCCTAAAAACAACAGAGAATGTCTGGTTGAAAGAAAAGGTCCATATTTCAAAGATATAAAAATAGGCTCAAAGGTGAAACTTTCCAAAAATAACCAGGACTATGAAGATATAGGTGAATTGTACCATGTAACGGAATACAAGGTTGTTGGAGTAGTTGGAAATAGTTTTCACTTTTCCTTGGAAAGAGAACCATCTGATGTAGGGGCTGGAAAACTTGACACTATAATCTATCTTGATAGCACTAGCTACGCACTTGAAGAATTTACAGACTTTTATATAGTATTAAAAGACACCTTAGCCATGAATAGCTTTTCATCTGAATATAAAGTGTATACAGAAAAGATCAGTGAGAAACTTGAAGATATAAGCAAAAAAAGATCCCACGATAGAAAAATGGAAATCTTAAAAAAAGCAAACGAAAGCATCTCTGAAGGCTTCAAAGACTACCATGAAGAAAGTGATAAGGCAAGGAAAGAACTAGCAGATGCATTAAAAGAAATAAACAAAGCTAAGCAAGAACTTGAATCATCCGCTATTGATATAAAAAATGCAAAAATAGAATTAAATGATGCTAGAGAAACTTTAGAACAAGAAAACAAAAAAGCTCAAATAGAAATAAGTGACGGTGAAAAAGAATTAAATCAAGCTAAAAAAAGATTAAGCCAAGCAGAAAATGAATTAAAAGATGCAAAACTTGAATTAGAAGATGGGCAAGGACAATATTTACAAGGTTATTTAGATTATGAACAAGGTAAAAAAGATTTAGAAGATGGACTAAAGCAAATTGAACAAGGTAAAAAAGAACTTTTACAAATAGAAAGTGAACTTTTGGATGGGAAAAAACAATTGGAAATTGGCAAATTAGAACTCCTAAAAGCAAAAAGAGAACTTGAAAAAGGTCAAGGTCAGTATGAAAATGGATTATCCGAATTAAAAGCAGGCCGATCTGAGTTTTTATATTCAATTAACCCCTTAGCTAAGGAACTAGGATATTTATCTTCAGAGAGATTAATGTCAACTGCAAGTGGACAAATTGCATTGAGATCCTATCTTATTGGAGTAAATCAAGAATTATCTGCAGCTTTAGCAGAGGCAAAAGTAGGAAAAACTGAAATAGAAAAAAATATTCATATGCTAAAAGTAAAAAAACAAGAATTAGAAAGCAATCTTACACAGTTAAATCTCCAGTTACAAATGCTAGAAAAAGATTCTATAGCTAATGCAGAAGCTATTATTATGGTAAAAACCTCTATCCAACAAATAAATGCTGGTCTTACAGAAATAAATACAAGTTTAGTATACTTAGAAGCTCAATTAAAAGATTTAGCTGCAATTATTATAGATTTAGAAAGCAAGCAAGCTGAAATCCCAGATTATGATTTTTTAATAGATACATGGACTGAAATGGTAAAAAGTCAAAGACAATTAGAAATTGCCAAAGAAAATCTGCATCAAGGCTGGATAGACTACAATTCTGCTTTAAAAGATCTAACAAATTCAGAAAACAAGATAAGAGATGCAGAGATAAAAATTGAAGAAGGAAAAAGAGAGCTCCAGCAAAATGAAAAAATATTAGAAGAGGCAAGAAAGGATTTAGATGAAGGATTTAAAAAACTTAAGTCTTCTAAAAAAGAACTTGAAAGTGGAGAAGAAGAATATCAATCAGGCTTATTGGAAGTTTCAAATGGATGGAAGGACTATGAAATTGGCATCGCTAAAGTAGAAGATGCAAGAAAAACCTTAAAAGATCAAATAGACCATACAATAAAGAAAATAGAAGATGGAGAAAAAGAACTTGGTCAAGGTATATTGGAGTATCAAGATGGGATAATTGAAATTGAAGATGCAGAAAAAGATTATAATAAGGCAAAAGTTCAAGTAGATAAAGAGCTAGAAAAAGCCTATAATAAGCTATTAGAAGCAGAGGCTGAAGTCAAAAATTTAGAAGATCCTGAATGGTATGTACTGGATAGAGAATCTAATATGAGCTATATGAGTTTCAAACTCAATGCAGATAAGGTAGCAGCTATATCAACTGTCTTTCCCATTTTCTTTTATCTGGTTGCAGGCCTTGTAGCACTTACAACTATGACTAGAATGGTTGAAGAAGAAAGAACCCAAATTGGTGTCTTAAAAGCATTAGGATATAAAAAATCCACCATAATCTCAAAATATATACTCTACTGCGGACTGGCAAGCATACTAGGAAGTATAGTAGGTCAGTTAATAGGCTTTGAACTTATACCTAGAGTTATATGGAATACCTATGGAGTAATGTATCATTTGCCTGAATTTATTACTGATTACAATAAAAAAATATCATTGTTGTCATCGGGTGTAGCTATACTGAGTACTCTTGCAGCTACATACTTTGCAGCAAATGGTGCTTTAAGAGAAAAGCCTTCTCTCCTAATGCTTGCCAGACCACCTAAAAGAGGCAAAAGAATATTACTTGAGAGAATTACGCCTCTATGGTCAATTATGACTTTCAATTTAAAATCAACAGCTAGAAATATCTTCAGATATAAAAAACACTTTTATATGACTGTCATTGGAATATCAGGATGTACCGCACTGCTTGTAACTGGATTTGGCATTAGGAATTCAATCAAGGATATTGGCACCCTTCAATTTGACCAAATCTTTAAATATCAATTAAAAATTGAAATGAAAAAAGATTACACGCAAAGTGATTTAGATTCATTTGATAGAGATTACAAGGAAATAGATGATATCTTGAAAGTATTTTCAAATGAAGGCTATCTTGAATTTGAAAACAAAACAAGCAAAATAACACTTGTAGGTGTAGAAGATACAAATCAAATATCAGATTATATATTGTTTAGACAAAGGAAAAACACTGAAATAATAGATTTTTCAAAGGATACAATCATAATCTCTGAAAAAATTGCACAAGAACTTAAAATCAAACCCGGAGACACTGTTATATATGAAAACTCTGATGAAATTAAAAAGGAATTTAAAGTAGATGCAATTGCAGAAAACTATATAGGAAATTATATCTATATGAACAAAGCTAAATACGAAAGTGCTTTCAGAGATAAACTCAAAAATAATACAATATACGCTAAAACCCAAACATTGACCCAGAGTGAAACTGATAAACTTATTGAAAATTTATATGACAATGATGATATTTTAAATGCGTCATTTATATCTCGAAGCCGTAGTATGTTTGACAATTTAATCCATAGCATCAACTATATAGTCATTGTAATAATTATCGCATCTGGATTACTTGCCTTTATAGTTTTATACAATCTTACCAATATAAATATTAACGAAAGGAGACGAGAACTTGCAACACTTAAGGTATTAGGCTTTCACAACAATGAAGTAGCCTCTTACATCTTTAGAGAAATCACCATACTAGCTCTTATAGGAACATTGCTAGGTCTAGCCTTAGGTAAATATCTACATCAATTTATAATAGTAACCGTCGAAGACCCAGAATTTATGTTTGGTAGAAGTGTCTCAATTCTAAGCTATCTTATTTCTGCCATTATAACTATGATGTTTTCAGCAATAGTAGATTTCTTTATGGTTAAAAAATTAAGAAATATTAAAATGGTAGACTCAATGAAAGCAAATGACTAGAAAAACAAAGTCTATTGATATGCAATATAATCATGTATACTTGTATTATATAAGCTATTAACTTTAAAAAGGAGATAAAGACAAATGAAAAAAATTAAATGGATATTGGTTTTATTTGCTATACTGATAGCAATGCCAACTCATGCTGACACTTTGGATTTGGAGGAAAATACAAATAAGATTAAATTTGAAGATATAGAGAGATTAATTCTAAGACAAAATCCTACAATTCAAATTAACAAGAACACAGAGGAAAACCTTCTTGATTCTATAGATGCTATCAGAGATGCTAGATATGACGAAAGGGATTTAGAAAATGCTATTGATGGATTAAGAAATGCTGTCAATGGTACAAATCAAGCAATCGCACAACAAGATATATTGATTAATAATTTAAAGCAAATGTTGACCTTTGAAAATAATATGCCAGGTCAAGGTTCAAATCCAATACCAGGGCAAAATCCAAATTTGGAACAAGAATCAGATCCTGGGCAAAATCCAGCTCCAGATAGTACATATCAAAGCTTGATTGGTGCTCAGATTGCTACTCTTGAATATATAAAAGTACTATATAAATCCAATCTTTCTACATTGGAACAAAATATAGATGCTATGGAAAAGCAAGTCAGAGAGTTTGATAAATTACCTGCTAAAGAAATGGAACTAGACAAGGCTATTTTACAAATAGAGATGGGAAATAAAAGTATTGTATGGGGAGCTCAAAATTTATATTTAGCCCATAGTAGTTTAAAAAGACAAAGAGATGAGTTGCTTCAAAACTTGGAGCTTTTAGACAATCAAATAAATATAATGAAATTGCAAGAAGAATTAGGGATGATTACCTTGCTTGACCTTAATGGTGTGATCAATCAAAGAGATCAAATAATACTAGGCATAACAACTTTAGACATTCAAATATCTAATCTTAAAAGAGAACTAAATATAATGCTAGGCCTAAGCTACTATGAAGATCTAAATCTAGAAGATACCTTTATTATAGATAAAACAATCATATCTGCAATAAACTATGAAGATGATTTAAAAATTGCCACAAAAAATAGTTATTCTATCCAAATTAAAAAACTTGATTATGATATTCAATATAATAATATGAGATGGGCAGATAGATATGGTAGTTCTGATGAATTTAGAGCAGCAAGACGTAGTCTTGAAAGTACTGAAATTGCCATTGATGCAGAATATAAAGTTGTAGAATCAACACTTATCAAAGCATATCAAGAATTACAAAACAAAGTCGCAGTTCTTGACAATGAAAATAAAAATCTTGAATATGAAGGACAAAAATATGATGCTTTAAAGCTTAAATATGAATTAGGTATGATTTCTAAAATTGAATTAAATCAAGCTGAATCAGAATATTATAGTAAATATAACAAAGCTAAGACAGCAGAACAAAATTTATTCCAAATGTTTCTTCAATACCAAGCATTTCTTAGAGGAATGGATTTTATGCAATAAAAAAATTTTCGACTATTTATAAATTAAGGGGGAATCAACTTTGAAAAAAAGATTTATTAGCATTACCATTATATTGTCTTTACTTATGACACTTTCTATTGGATGCACAAGTGGAGATAGTGAAGATAATATAGCAGAAGAACAAAAGAAAGAAGAATCATATATACCAGTTGAAGTAAGTGAGGTAAAATATAAGACATTGGCTAATATTACTACAATGAGTGGTAAAATATCTGCAGACAAGTATGTAGTGATTGTACCTACTATTCCTGGTAAGGTTCAAACTATAAATGTTAAAGATGAAGATAAAGTTAATAAAGGAGATGTACTTTTCACCTTAGATAAAAATGATATTCAAAGACAGGTAGACCAAGCTAAGGCTGGATATGATATGGCTAAGATAAACTACGATATAACTTTAAATCAAGCAAACATAGCAAAAGATTCTCTTGAACGAACACGAACATTGACAGAATCTGTCTTGAATAATGCCCGTGAAAATTTAGAAAATACTAAGAGACTATATGAAGCTGGAGCAGTTTCAAAATCTCAACTAGAACAGGTAGAAATTGCCTTAGAACAACAAGAAACTCAAATGCAGGCTCAATTAGATCAAGCAGAGATGAGTGCATCTTCCAAAATCACAGACTTGGCTAATTCTCAATTAGAACAGGCAAAATTAGCCTATACTCAAGCTAAAGATGCCCTTGATAATACTATAATAACTTCTCCTCTTAGTGGAGTTGTTACATCCATAAATATTGAAATAGGAAGCATGGCGTCAAATGCCCAAGCTAGTATGAATGTAGTCGATATGGATAGGGTTTACGTTGGTATGGAAGTGGTCGAGGGACTAATCAATAAATTAACTCCAGGCCAAAAAGTAGATCTTACTATTCCTGCTATTTCATCTGAACCTATAAGTGCAGTCCTAGACAATATTAATCCCATCCCTGATACAAGAACTCAACTTTATGGGATAAAAATTTATATAGAAAATAAAGATAATATAATCAAACCCGGAATGTTTGCTAATGTAGAAATTCCATTAGAAGTTAAGGATAATGTACTTTCTATACCTAGCCAGGCTGTTATTGTAAAAGGTGAAAAAAATATAGTATATATAGTAGAGGACGATAAGGCTATAGAAAAGGAAATAAAAGTTGGATTAGATACTGGTAGTGAAGTAGAGATTATAGAAGGTCTAGAAGATAAAGATATGGTGATTACAAAAGGATTTGATTATGTGGAAAATGGTAAAACTATAAAAGTACTAGAGGACACTCAACAATGAATTTATCAGGAATATCTGTAAAAAGACCAGTAACTACACTAATGGCTATATTAATTATAGTTATTTTTGGATCCGTCTCCTTAACTAGACTGCCTATAGATCTTTTGCCAAGCATTGAAGTCCCAGTGATTATTGTATCTACCAGCTATCAAGGTGTAGGTCCACAGGAAATAGAAAATTTAGTAACCAGGCCTTTGGAGTCATCTATTGCAACAGTAGAAAACATTGAAAGTATAATGTCTACTACATCAGAAGGTCAATCCCTTGTTATAGCTCAGTTTAGCTTTGGAACAGATATGAACTTTGCATCATTACAAATGCGTGAAAAAATAGATTTGATTAAAAGATTACTACCTGATGGTGCTAGTGATCCAATGGTACTCAAAATCGATCCTAATGCACAGCCTATCCTACAGTTAACACTATCTAGTTCTAGTGATTTAGCCCAAAGTCAAAACATCGCTGAGGATTTGATAAAACCACGACTTGAAAGATTAGAAGGAGTAGCTTCTGTTGAAGTTACAGGTGGTTATGACCATCAGATAGAAATCAATTTAAAAAACGAACAAATGGATGGCTATGGCTTGACTACGGATTACTTGACTCAAATCATTGCTGGAGAAAACCTCAATCTTCCTGGTGGTGAAGTTCAAAAAGGAAATCAGAAATTAACCATTCGTACAGTAGGAGAATTTAAATCTTTAGACGAAATTGAAAACTTGCTTATTCCTTTGCCAAGTGGAGGAGTAATACAGCTTAATGATATTGCTAATGTATCACTTAAAAACAAAGAATTAACTACTATAGCTAAGATAAATGGTCAAAATGCCATTAATATATCTATTCAAAAGCAATCAGGAACTAATACTGTGCAAATTGCCAATATAGTAAATAAAGAAGTCACTGAATTGCAAGAGGAAAATAAGGATCTAGATATACAGGTTTTATTTGACCAATCTGAATATATTAAAAGTGCTATTAGTGCTGTATCTAAAAGTGCTATTCTAGGTGCTGTCTTGGCTGTAATAATTCTTTTGGTATTTTTAAAAAATATTAGATCAACCTTTATTATTGCTACAGCAATTCCCGTATCAATTATTGCAGCTTTTAGTTTGATATATTTTGCAGGCATTAGCCTAAATCTTATGACTTTAGGTGGATTAGCATTAGGAGTAGGAATGTTAGTAGACAACTCTATTGTAGTTTTGGAAAATATATACCGCTATCGTCAACAAGGCTACTCTCGAATAGAAGCAGCAGATCTTGGGGCCAAAGAAGTATCTATGGCAATATCAGCTTCTACCTTAACAACTGTAGCTGTATTTCTTCCAATTGTATTCATGGATGGTATTACATCTACTATATTCAAGGAATTAGCTTTAACATTTTCCATTACCTTATTTGCCTCCTTGATAATTGCTCTTACTTTAGTACCTATGCTTTCTTCTAAATTTCTAAAAATGCAAGATCATACTCAATCTAAGAATAAGGTAATATATAAAATAAATAAGGTATTGGATAGCAGCTATAGCCGTGTAGAATTGGCATATACAAATTTGCTAACCCTTGCTCTTAATCACAGAATATGGACAGTATTTATTGCTATAGCAATATTTCTTGGAACATTAACATCAATCCCTTTAGTAGGAACAGAGTTTTTGCCTGAAACAGATGAAGGCCAATTTTCAATAAATGTATCAGCCCCAGTAGGATCAGAACTAGAAGAAATTGAAGCTATTATGATACAAATTGAAGAAAAATTGATTGATATCCCCGAAATTAAAACCGTATTTTCTACAGTGGGAAACAATAATAACATAGGAAGTATTAATTGTGTTCTAAATAAACAAGATCAACGAGATCGCAGCACCCAGCAGGTAGCAAATGAGGTGCGTAATAAAATTTTCGATATCACAGGTGCTGAAAAAACAGTAAATGTATCTAGCAATGTTTCTTTAGGAGCATTGGGAGGGCAGGCTGTCAGTATAAATGTTAAAGGTAATGATATTAATACACTTAAAATAATAGGTGATGATATTAGAAATATCATAGAATCTGTAGATGGCGTAACTGAAGCTAAGTCTAGCATGGAAGAAGGTATTCCTGAAGTTCAAATTCGAGTAGATAGATCAAAAGCTTCTCAATACGGTTTAACAGCAGCTCAAGTTGCTAATTCTGTTAGAAAAACTGTGTCTGGCCTTACAGCTACTAGATTTAAATATGAAGATGATGAAATTGATGTAGTGATTATTGGAGATTCTATTATTTCACAGAGTATTACAAATTTAGATCAAATAATGATCCCCACTCCGAGTGGATTTAATGTTCCCTTAGGTCAAGTGGCAGAAGTTGTTTTAGATAGAGGTCCTGTTTCAATTAATAGAGAAGGACAGGTTCGCATGGTAACTGTATCAGGCCAAGCATTAGATAGAGACTCGGGAAGTATTTCAAATGATATTGAAGCAAAACTTAAAGATTATAATATGCCTTCAGGCTATATTTATGAAATAGCTGGAGAAAACAAAGAAATGCTAGAAGCCTTCCAAGAATTAGCATTGGTCTTGATACTGGCAGTAGTATTGGTATATATGATTCTTGCAGCTCAATTTGAATCATTGATTAATCCTTTAATAATCATGCTATCAGTTCCATTGGGAGTTTCAGGTGGAATATTGGGACTTGTTCTTACAAAAACATCATTAAGTGTTCCTGCATATATGGGGCTTATTATGTTAGCAGGAATAGTAGTAAATAATGCCATTGTTTTAATTGACTATATTTTGACTCTTCGTAAAGATGGAGAAGAGCGAAATAATGCTATTTTAAAAGCTGGACCAGTTAGGCTTAGACCTGTTTTGATGACTGCATTGACAAGTATATTTGGCTTGCTTCCCCTAGCAATTGCCAAGGGTGAGGGTTCAGAGCTTGAAGCACCACTTGCCATCACAGTAGTTGGAGGACTTATACTATCAACTGTCCTTACATTGATATTTATTCCAATTATGTATTCTCTGGTAGATGATATAAAGAATTATTTTAGCAGGAAATTTCTTAAAAAGACTCATTCCATATAGACAGAAAATTAAAAATTTATTGCCTTAAGATCTAATTATAGTGTATACTTGTATCATATACTATTAATTATTAAAAGGAGATGTGATTAAATGAAAAAGGCTAGTTTAAGAAAAAAGTTAATCGCTATAATATTTATCTTATCAATATTACCTATCACGGTTATTGGTTTTCTAGCTTATAATACTTCAAACAAAGTATTATACGATATATTTGAAATGACATCCATGCAAAATGCAGATCAAGTAAAAAATTCTATTGATTACTCTTTTGAGAAATATGAAAATGTAGTTAATCTACTTGCATCAAAAAAATCATTCAATGATGTCTATCTGGAAAGGATGTTAAAATTTGATGTTTTAGACAGTTTAGCAGAAGTACAAAAAAACGATTCTTCTATTCTCAATATTTATTTGGGTTTAAAAGATAAAGAAATGTTAATATTCCCTGACAGCGAGCTACCCTCTGATTTTGACCCTACTACTAGGGGCTGGTATCAAGATGCAGAGGCGAATGAAGGCAAATTCATATACTCCGATTCCTATATAGATGTAGCTACAGGTGAAAATGTAATTACAATCTCTAAGGCCTTAACATCAAATGGTAAAGTAATAGGTGTTATGGGTATAGATTTAACCCTTGAGAAGTTAGCAAGTGATTTATCTACCATAAAAATAGGACAAGATGGATATGTTCATATACTAGACTCAGCTGGAGTGACCCTAGTACATAAAGATGCTAGTTTGCTTAGTAAATCTATAGCTCAAGAATTGTCCTGGTGGGAAGATGTAAATAACAATGATAGTGGATTTGGCACTTATAAGGTAGAGGGGCAAACAGAATATATAACCCATGTAACAGATGAAGTTACTGGCTGGAAAATAATTGAATCTTTAAATGAAAATGAACTCCTACAACATACAAATAAAATAAGAAATATGATGATTCTTATAGCTTTAATTATAGTATTGCTAGGTTTAATAGTATCCTACTTTGTAATTAAATGGGTAAATAAGAATATAAATAAATTGTTAATGGGTTTTGAAGAAGTATCTGAAGGAAATCTCCTTGTGCATGCAGATATAAAAACTGGAGATGAGCTTGAAAAGCTAGGCGATGGATTCAATCAAATGGTAAATACTATAAGGACCTTGGTAGCAGATGTTAATAATTCCTCTGATATAATCCAGGACACATCACAAGCTACAAGTCAAAGTGCAAATCAAGTGTCAATAGCAATAGATGAGGTAAGTATAACAATAGATCAAATAGCCCAAGGAGCAGTCACCCAAGCTGAAGATATAAACGAAAGCGTTGAAGGTGCTAATCTATTAGCAGAAGAAATATCAAATATAGAAGAACTCTCAAATAATATAAATAAAATATCAGAAGAAACAAATAGATTAAGTGCAAATGGATTACAAGAAATGAATAATTTAACAGAAAAAACAAATGAAGCAAATATATCTTCTAATCAACTTTCAAAAGCTGTAAATGATATGAATGATGTAACTGAAAAAATTGGTGTAATCACAGAAGCTATAAATGGAATCTCAGCCCAAACAAATCTACTTGCACTTAATGCTGCAATAGAAGCTGCAAGAGCAGGAGAAGCTGGTAAAGGCTTTAGTGTAGTAGCCGATGAGATAAGAAAGCTTGCGGAAGAATCCAGTGAATCTACCAAACAAATACAATCATTAATAGAAACTATAAAAGAAAAATCTGAAATTGCTGTAAATTCTATGAAAATAACTGATAACTCCATAAAAGAGCAAACAAAAGGGGTAGAAGTAACTAGGGATACATTCCAACAAATAACAGCTTCAGTAACAAATTTAATGAATGGCATCAACGAAATTAAGTCATCTACTTCTAAAACAAATAAAACTACAGAAGACGTGGTTGATAAGATGCTAAATATATCTTCAGTTGCACAGGAAAGCTCGGCTAGTACAGAAGAAGTATCAGCATCAGCACAAGAAATAAATGCAACAATGGAAGAGTTCAATCAAATGGCCCTAAAACTAAAAGAATTATCTGGAGACTTAAGAGATAATTTGAGCAAGTTTAAAATTTAAGCAAGAAACTTCCTTATTCTATAGAGTAAGGAAGTTTTGTTATTAATACCTTGATTTAAGTATATCTTCTTCTAATTGTTGAATATCTATTAAAGTATCTTTACTTAATTTCATAAAGAGTTCTTCTCTTGCAATAAGTGCTTCTTTATTTCTCTCTGCTCGTTTTTTCCTTTTCCATTCCATATCTTTATTCCAGCTGACTTTTTCATTTTTATAATATACATCATAATCTACGATCCTAGTTCCATCTTCTAAATACTCTAATCCAAATAGTATTTTCTTTAGTTGTAGTGGTTCTTTAAATGTAAAGAAACGAACTCTATACACTTGAACTGCCAGCATGGCCTTTGGATAATCTTTGGACCAAGATTCACCAAGCACTAAACCTATATCCAGATCCTCGAATACCTCCATCATTCTATCATAGTGTAGGTTGTAGGCACCATATATATCATAAATTCTAATTTCTATCTCATTCCAATCCTTATTTCCTATACCTATATTTAGATATCTAAGTGCTTGCATTCTAAGCTCTCTTTTTATCTTTCCGTATTCCCCTTGAACCATCAAAAAATTCTCATTAAAGTCATTTACAACTATACCCTTGCTAAGAGGCTTTTCGGTTAATCCCACAATAGTATAGCTAGAATTGTCATTTTTAATATACTGGTCATATGGTATTATTTCACCGCCAATATCCTTTTGAATTTCCTTTATAACCTTGTCAAGTTCTCCTATTGCTCTCATAATAACAAAATTCGCCCCTGGGCGTATAGTCTCTACCATATCACTGCCATTATGAATAATCATTTCACTCAGTAAACTTATAGGTTCTTGTGGCACTAAAAAGGATCTAAATACATGAGTTTCAGAATCGTCTAATAATACATCGGCAATAAGTACAACAGTCTGGTATTCCCTACTTCTATCCTGTATTATTTGTATATCTATTTCCTCAGCACCTAAATTGGATTGAAGAAATTCAATTAAAGAATCCATCTTTCTTGTAGTTATATAGATTGACCTTGAACCATTCCTAACTAATGATACCATAAATTAACCCCCTATATTCCTATTTTATTTTTGTTCAATCTAGCGCGATCAGTTCCAAATGGATACTCTATACATATTACTTGTAGAGTATCTAGATTAATTGCATTTATAGAACTTATACCATTTAAATATATCTTTGAATCAGAAATCAAGGTTTTAGATTTGATATTATGTCCAAATAAATGAACATCTGCATCTATTCCTTTTAAATAATCAGGGTAATGAGAAAACGCAAACTTAATATCATTTACATTAATCTCTCCCATCTCAGTATATATTTGCAATCTCCCTTTATTTTTATTTATAAAATCATAGTCATCATGATTGCCAAGTGAAATATATATATCTTCAGCATTGGATGAGTTTAAAATTGTCAGTAGCTTCCCTGCCTCATGTCGATACTTATTTAATAAACTAGGTGAAAGTTCACATTTTATATTGTCAGCTAAGTCTCCAGTATGAATTATATATTTAGGTCCTATCAAGCCAATAATCCTACTTAATTCTGGATAAAACTGACTTGGTGTATCAGATATATGTAGCAAAATGGGAACATTACTTGCAATCAAGGCATTATCAATGCAAATTCTACCTCTAAAATTATCTATTAATTTACTAATTTTTAGCATTTAAACACTCCTTTCTTACCCATAACAAATCCCCTATATTGCTATATTATATCATATAACACAGCAGTATAGGGGCCCTCACTAATCATAATACTCTATTTAATTTAATCTACAGTTGTGTATATCTCATCATCTATTATTTCAAATGTAACCATATCAGAATACATAAGATTGCCACGAGTATCCTCCATCACATACATCATAACAAACATACCATCACCAAGCTCTGTTTCATAAAAAGAAATTTCAGGAGTTACGATAATAGTATCAATTGGCACTTCCATAAAATCCTCATCTTCATCACTTATACTGCTTGCATAATGGATTGTCTGGATTTCATCACCTTCAACTAAATATCTTAGATTTTTATCCGCTGCACCACTTTCATCCAATGGTTTCCTTGCACCTTCAATATAGTATTCTTCTGTATTAAAATCATAAATAACCATTAAATTGTAGTCTTCACCATTTAACAATATCGGTACACTATATTCATTGTAGTCTTCACCCATATAAGCAAGTTCCATATAGCATAGTTCCCCATCAATACTACCCCATACAGCACGGAAATTGTCCTTAAATATCCCATTATCCCAATCGGCAATAATATCATCATCTACTCCCAAGCAAAGCATAAGATCTTCTTCAGGGTCAACATAGTAAAGCTCAAAAGAGATAGATGCAAGAATATCATCTGCTTCTTTACCAAGGGTAAGAGTTGAAAATCCTTCATCATCTACGGTAACAGGCATATCTTCCCAGTCTACACTGCTTAAAGTCACAGGTTCAGGAAGAGTTTCATAGTCCATATCCCAAATATATTCCATGCCTTGATCTGATAGGTCTCCCATTAGATTATAGGCATAGAGATGTTTGAAGGCTTCACTTGGCCCAATTTCTGTATACTTGTTATACTCATCTACATCCCCATTATAGGAGTAGTAGCAGGCAAGACCCATAGACTCTGGACGATATTTACCATTTATCTTGTACTCTACACAATAATTTAGTGCATCAACAACAGCTTGATAACTTTCAGGCAAAAGCTTTGCAGATTTTTTAGCAAGATGTCCCAAATCTGCCATATTGGTAAAACCTTGACTACGAGTATTACCACCATAGTTTTCAATGCTATTTGCAACCTTAGCAAAATGAGCAAAGAATGCTGGATTTTCAACTGCAACACTAAGAGCTTCTTTTCCAAATTCATCATAGGCCAAAAGCAAATCATTTACCTTGGAGAGATTTGTAACCGAAAGGGTAATATCATCCTCTGTACCTTCCATCTCACAACCCTCCTGATAGGTGTCGCAGATTGACTTGGAAAGTTCTAAGGCGTCCATGGTTGGATTATCAGCAAGTTCACCTAGAAATCCAGAATATAACCATCCATTACCTGGTTCCAATTCTTCAGAAGCAACTAAATACTTTCCAATATCTGAAAATGTAAATGCTGTATCTATAGTCGCCATCAAGCAAGTATCAAATCCAATGATATCAATTGGCTGGTCATCTGGATTTTCCTCATAAACACTAGTAAAGGCCCCATACATTTCTATGAGATCCAAGGAATCCATACCAAACTGTTCATCAAATGCTGCACCGGTTACACTACCTCCACCGTGATTCCAAAAACTCACCATGGTCCGTTTTGCAGGATAATTTTCATTTGCAAATTCTAGAAAATTAGCCAGAGTCTGAGGGTCTCCCATATTTTCTGGAGCCTTTTCCTCAATTAAAAACAAACCCTCACTATCATATACATAGCGCTGCATCTTATCGGGGTCTACAATATCATTTTGCCACTCCTCTGCACCACCTGTCTGGATAATGACCTTGACATTATCTGGAAGTTCTACCTCCAACATTTCATCCAAGTCATAAGTAGCTGCACCGTATTCAGTTTCCAAATCACTTCCGCAAAGATACCAATAAACTACCCATTCCAAATCTGACCCCTCATCTGAAGCAGAACTTAGATCCTTTGAAACAGATTCTAGTTCTCCATCGTCTCCACAAGCCACAAGACTCATTGTCATCACTAATGCTAATACAAATATCAATGCCTTTTTCATAGCCTTACCCCCTTAATAATTTT
>CAYRYO010000033.1:17035-18233 GCA_964428475.1 uncultured Tissierellaceae bacterium | reverse complement strand
GGTAGAAAGTCTAGACAACAAGGTAGAAGGATTAGACAAGAGGGTAGAAAGTCTAGACACACGATTAGGAAAGCTTGAAGATGGGCAAGAAGAAATAAAAAGAGAAATAAGGGCTATAACTGAACAGACAGCTGATTTGAGTGAATTCAGATATGAAGTTAATGCAAAAATAGATAAATTGACAGATGAATTTTATACAATGGAAATAGTGACATCCAAGAATTGGAATGATATAGCAAAAATAAAAGCAGCCAGATAATTTAAAATAAATGCCTGATATGAAGACTTGTATCAGGCATTTACTATAATCGTTGTAATAGTGGCAGACAGTTAATAGAGGGTTTAGGGCCTATATTTTTTTATTTATACACAATGATTTAGGGGACCACTTCCCTTACCTAAGTCTAGTTTTGCATTTAGAGCACGTGTAATGTACTCCTTAGATTTTCTTATACTTTCTTCCATAGCTAAGCCTTTCCCAAGATTACATGCGATTGCAGAAGATAATGTGCAGCCTGTGCCGTGATTATTTGGGTTATCTATTCTATTTTGATTAAACCATATTGTTTTTCCTTTAAAATAAAGCAAATCATCAGCACTGGCTAATAGATGGCCACCTTTGATTAGAATATGGCCATCAAATGTTTTTGAAATTTCTTTAGCTGAACGGATCATGTCTGATTTGTTTTCAATTTTAAATCCACATATATCCCCAGCTTCAAATAGATTGGGCGTGATTATATCTGCTAAGGCTAGTAGGTCGGTTTTTAGAGTGTCCATTGCATCTTTATTCATAAGCGTATGGCCACTTGTAGAAAACATAACAGGATCTACTACTATATTTTTTGCTTTATAATATTTAAGTTTGCTACAAATAGCTTGGATGACTTCTTTGGAAGATACCATACCGATTTTTATTGCATCTGGAAAAATATCTTCAAATATGCAGTCTAGTTGTTCACTTACAAATTTTGAGCTTATTTCATATACATTGTAAACTCCTGTAGTGTTTTGTGCTGTAAGAGCTGTTATAGCACTCATTGCATACATCTTATGTGCAGTGATAGTCTTTATATCTGCTTGGATTCCAGCTCCGCCACTGCAATCTGAGCCTGCAATCGTTAGAATCTTTTTCACAACAATCCCTCTACTTTCTCAAAAGAATATATAAAATAATCACTTAAGTCTTTAATTTCTT
>CAYRYO010000033.1:9496-16935 GCA_964428475.1 uncultured Tissierellaceae bacterium | reverse complement strand
TCTTTTACAGATAAAGTTACTCCCAATATATTTTTAAAGTAACTTGCAGATTGATCTAGACTCATCTCCTTTAGAATTTCATTTAAATTATGGGGTGGATTTATTCTTTGACTTTCTAAAAACAACTTTCCAACATTATCCCAAATATCCATTGAGTCTATAATTGTTCCGTCTAAGTCAAAGATAGCTGCACTATATTTCATAATCAACCATATCTACAGATAAGTCATATAATTTTTTTGTAGCCTCGTAAATATTTTCTTTGGAAAATATTGCAGAGATAAGACAAATCCCATCAACACCACTATTCTTTAACATTGGCACATTTTTCTCATTTATACCTCCTATTGCAACCACAGGGATAGAAACAGAGTTGCAAATATCTTTTAAAGTATCCATAGAAATAACATTTGCATCCTGTTTTGTGTCAGTTGAAAACATAGCTCCTACCCCTATATAATCTGCACCATTTTCTTCAGCTAGTTTTGCATCTTTTACAGTAGCAGCAGATACTCCAAGGATTTTATCTTGGCCTATAAGTTTTCTGACATCTCGAGCGGGCATATCATCTTGTCCTATATGAACTCCATCAGCATTAGATTGTATGGCAACTTCTATATTGTCATTGATTACAAAAGGAATATTATATTTATCTGTAATATTTTTTATTTCTCTTGCCTCTCTTAAAAATTCATCAAAAGGAAGTTCTTTTTCTCTGACTTGTATAAAGCTAGCGCCTGCTTTTAATGTATCTTCTACTTGATCTTTAAGAGAGTTTTCGCCCAGCCAGCTTCTATCAGTTACTACATATAAAAGCATAGATTTTTTATCTATTTTCAATTTTCACACCTTCCTTTAATATTTTATCGTCTATTTGTGATACAGCATCAATTAAGAGCATTCTATAAGTAGAAGTGCCACCATCTATTTTTTGTAATTTATTAAATGCAATCTCTCCAGCTAGTCCCATATGGGCTACAGCTAAAGTAGTTGCACGGAATAGATTATATTTATTTGCCCCACAATAAGCGCCAATTACATTTGTAATCATACAACCTGTCCCTGTGACTTTAGACATGAGAGGATGTCCATTTGAGATAATACTTGCTTTATTTTCATTTGCAACAATATCCATGGCTCCTGTTAAAACAATGATTGCTCCAGTTCTACCACTTAGATTCTTACACATTTTAATCATACTATCTAGGTTCTTTTCATCTATCTTATCTTCTTCGTCTGCATCCACGCCACTAGAAGTTTTGCCACCCTTATATATACTCTTTATTTCAGATGCATTTCCTCTAATCACAGAAAAATTTATTTCTTTTAGTAAATGGTCTATGGTTTCACTTCTTAATTTAGAGGCTCCCACAGCTACAGGGTCTAATACAACTGGATTTCCAATTTCGTTAGACCTTTTTCCGGATTTTACCATAGCTCCTATAACATTTGTATTTAATGTTCCTATATTAATGACTAAAGCATTGCAAATAGAAGTTATCTCCTCCACTTCTTCAATGGCATCTGCCATAATGGGAGAACCACCAACTGCTAGTACTATATTGGCACAATCATTTACAGTTACATTGTTTGTGATAGAGTGAACTAGTGGTGTTTTCTTCCGTACATTTTCATAAATCTTCATCATATTACCTCCCATAAAACAATAAAAAAGCTTGCTCCTGAAATAAGAACAAGCTTAAGCTTATAAAGTCTATTCCTACGCTGGCATTATCCAGATCAGGTTTAAGGGTTTTTATCGCTTTAGATTTTTTCTCAGCCTGATTGCACAAGCACCCCACATGTATTTAATTAATATATATTATAGCATTCTTTAACAATTTGTCAAATCAATATACTACTTGCTGGATTTTTGCACCTAATAATATCACTAAACATAATATATATTAGCTCGTAAAATATTTATTTGTATGGAGGGATTATATGAAAGAAAGATTTGCTATAGTTGGAGGGGATGAAAGGAGTATATATCTGGCATATTCTCTTTTAGAAGATGGAAAAGATGTAAAGATATTTGGATTTGACACTATTAAAAATGAACTTAAAATTAAAAATGAAGATAATTTAGAAGATACTCTTAATTGTTCAGATATAATCATAGGGCCACTTCCGTTTTCAAGGGATATGGGGACTATTAATGCACTTTTTTCATCAAAACTTATAGGGGTGAAGGATTTGTTTCAAAAAATCAAATCGCATCAAATCTTAACTGTAGGGAAGGTAGATGATTCTATGTTGTCTTTGGCTAATGAAGAAAATATTCATATAGAAGATTATTTTTTAAGAGAAGAAATGCAGATATTAAATGCTATACCGACAGCTGAAGGGGCAATAGGAGTTGCAATGAAAGAGAGAAAAACAACAATACATGGTTCCAATGTATTGGTATTGGGATTTGGCAGGATAGCGAAAGTTCTATCTAAAATGCTCCATGGAATAGGTGCAAATGTATCGGTTGTAGCTAGAAAACACAGTGATATCGCATGGATAAGGACTCTTGGATATACTCCCGTATTATTTAGGGAACTAGGAGAAAAAATAGGTAGGATGGATATAGTTTTTAATACTATTCCTCATCTTATATTAGATAAGGCTCATTTAAATAGATTGAAAAAGAGTTCTTTGGTAATTGATCTTGCATCAAAACCAGGTGGTGTAGATTTTGAAGCTGCAAAGGAATTAGGAGTCAAAGTTAAATGGGAGATAGGTGTGCCAGGAAAAGTAGCTCCTATAACCGCTGCAAATGTAGTAAAAGAGACAGTTTATAATATCATAGATGAATTGGGGGAATAAAGATGACATTAAAAAATAAAAAGATAGGATTTGCAATTACGGGGTCGTCGTGTAACTTTTCTAAGGTTTTTCCTGAGATAGAAAAATTGGCAGAAGAAGGTGCGGATATATATCCTATAATATCTGAAGCTGTAGATACATTTGATACGAGATTTGGAACTTCTGATGAATGGAAGGAAAAACTAAGAACTATAACAGGGAAAAATCTTATAAATACAATAGTAGATGCAGAACCTGTAGGCCCACAAATAGGTTTAGATATACTTGTAGTAGTGCCTTGTACTGGCAATACTGTAGGAAAGCTTGCCAATGGAGTAACAGATACACCCGTTACTATGGCGGTAAAAGCCCATCTTAGAAACAACAAGCCAGTTGTGCTTGGAGTAGCAACAAATGACGGATTAGGTGCAAGTGCAAAAAATCTAGGAGTTCTAATAAATACAAAACATATTTATTTTGTACCACTAGGGCAAGATAATCCAAAAGCCAAACCAAAATCATTAGTAGCAGATTTTTCCAAGCTAAGACAAACAATTGAAAGTGCAATCAAGGGTGAACAAATTCAACCAGTATTGCTATAATAAAAAAGCTATCTCAAATGCTTAGACATTTGGATAGCTTTTTTATTTAGTTATTAGGGAAAAAATACTTATATAAGTCTTTTGCACAGGATTTTGTCTTTGCTTTGTCCAAAAAAATGGAGATCTTATTTGGATAATAGGATATTCTCAAGATGCTTTCGTTTTCAAATACAAAATCTTTTATGTCTTTTTCCATAGAACTTCTATACTTATCTTGAAATACAATGGAAATTATTCCAATGTCTTCTTCTTCTTCTTTTAAAGCAATGCCAATTATTTTTTTAGGATTACTGTTTTTATAATCCCATATAAGCGTTTTGCCTTCATCGGAATAACTTGAACGAATTGATATGGGTATATCAAACTGTTTTCCCGCAATTACTGCTCTAGGGTGGATCACACCTACTCCACTTGAAGAAAGCTCATATATATCATTATAGGAAATATTTTCAATATAAGCTGCATGAGATACTATGGATGGATCTATTATAGCAATACCAGGTACATCCGTAAATATATCTACTCTAGTAGCATTTAAATATCCTCCTAGAATCACAGCGGTAGTGTCACTTCCACCCCTTCCCAGAGTGGTGATTTCTCTATTTATAGTAGCACCTTGAAATCCTGCAACTACTACTATCTTTCCTTTTTTAATATATTCCAAGATTCTAGATGTATCTACATCAATGATTTTACTTTCAGTAAAATTGTTATCTGTCAGTATCCCAGCCTCATATCCAGTTAAGGGAATAGATGAAAGACCTTCACTTTCAAGTAGATGTGATATAATAGCAGAAGATATGGTCTCGCCGCATGACATGATCAGATCTTTTTTTTTGGGATCTATTTTAATATTTATATTTTCAAGTTGACTTATAAGCGTATCCGTTGCATATGGATCTCCATGTCTTCCAATGGCAGAGACAACTATAACTAAATCATTGCCATCTTCTACACATTTTCTTGCGTTTCTAACTAAGTTTTTTCTACTGGGAATATCCCTAAGAGAAGTTCCACCATATTTTTGAACGAATAAGCTCATATGGAGACCCCCTTTTAGAAACTACCAGAGGACTGATAAGCTGTAAATATGAAGTTGCCAATGTCCTCACTCCTTTTAAATTTTCTAAGATAAAAATATCAGCTAATAGTATAATATTCAAGATTCAAGTAATGGTTAAGAAGTTTGGATGAATAAATCTAAATAAAAGTCATAAAATTAATTATAGATATTAGATATCTGTAAATTCAAATTAGGAGTGAAGCTATGAAAGACTTCGGAAGAATGATTACTGCTATGATTACACCATTTGATGAGTCCTTAGATGTAAATTATCATGCTAGTATAAAGCTTGCAAAGAGATTAGAAAGGGAGGGAAATACAGCTCTTGTAATTACGGGAACAACAGGAGAGGCACCTACACTTACATCGGATGAGAAATTCAAACTATATAAAACCATAAAGGAAAATATAAAAATACCTGTAATCGCAGGAGTAGGTACAAATTGTACCAAGACAACTATAGAAAATGCAAAGGATGCAAAAAGGGCAGGAGTAGATGGATTGCTTGTAGTTGTACCATATTACAATAAGCCCGACCAAGATTCTCTTTATGAGCATTTCAAAGAAGTAGCAGAAAATGTAGATTTACCTATTATGTTATACAATGTACCAGGGAGAACAGGATGCAATTTAATGCCTGAAATGGTGGGGGAGTTAGCTAAGATAGAGAATATAGTTGCACTAAAAGAAGCAAATAGTGACTTGGTTCAACTTTCAGAGACAATGAGAAGGATACCAAGTGATTTTAGAGTATATTCAGGTGATGATGTAATGCTTCTTCCCGCAATGTCTGTGGGTGCATATGGGATAGTAAGTGTATGCAGTCATGTAGTAGGAAGAGAAATCCTTGAGATGATAGATGCTTTTGTATCAGGAGATGTAGGTCGTGCTAAGGAAATTCATTTAAGGCTACTTGGTATATTCAGAAAATTATTTATGATAACAAATCCAATTCCATTAAAGGCAGCGCTAAACATATTAAATGAAAAAGTCGGAGGGGTTAGGTTGCCACTTACAGAAGCCAGAGCCTATGTATATGAAGAAGTAAAAGAAGAATTGAAGAATTTAGGATTAATATAAAAAAATGCGACAGTGTGAACATATCCACTGTCGCATTTCTTTATTTATGTGATTTTAATAATTCATCTTTTATAGTCCAGAGTTTGTGTGATAAATCCACAAAATATCTATGGGGTTTTTCAAATCTCTTTACTTCATCCCAGAGTAGGTCTATTTGTTCTTTACAGTATGCTTTTATTTCATGGACATTGGGACTTTCATAGATGCAATCTCCATCTTTAAATATTTGTACTAAAAGTTTTTTTGCATAGAAGTTTGTAAGCGTTTTTCTTTTCCACGTATATAGTGGGTGGAATATATCATATGATTTTTCATCATCTATTTCTTCATCATGAAGAGTGATTACATCTGCTATTGCCTTGTTAGAAGATTTACCAAAAAGTCTATAAACTTGCTTAAAACAAGGGGTAGTTATCTTACCTACATTTTCACTTACTTTTATAGTGGGTATCATTTCACCATTTCTTTCAATGGTAGTTAGTTTATATACTCCTCCAAATACTGGTTGAGATTTAGCGGTTATAAGCCTTTCTCCAACCCCAAAGCTATCGACCTTTGCACCTTGAATAAGTAGATCTCTTATTACATATTCATCTAGAGAACTAGAGGCAATAATTGGACAGTCACTAAACCCTGCCTTATCAAGTATTATTCTACATTCTTTTGACAAATATGCGATATCACCACTGTCTATCCTAATTCCCTTAGGTCTAAATCCCAGTGGAACTATTTCCTCTTCAAATATTTTTATAGCATTAGGAAGTCCTTCTTTTATAGTGTTGTATGTATCTACCAATAAAACACAGTTATCAGGATAGGTTTTAGCATATGCTCTAAATGATTCAAGCTCAGTAGGAAACATTTGAACCCAGCTGTGTGCCATAGTTCCCAAGGCAGGTATGTCAAAATCCCGATCTACAATTGTATTTGCAGTGCCTATACATCCACCAATATAAGCTGCTCTTGCACCTAGTATAGCACCTTCGTATCCTTGAGCACGTCGTGAACCAAACTCCATTATAGGTCTACCTTGAGCTGCTCTTACTATTCTATTTGCTTTTGTAGCTATTAAACTCTGATGATTTATAGTCAATAGAACCATAGTCTCGACCAATTGTGCTTGTACAACAGGACCCCTTACTATTACTATTGGTTCTTGAGGGAATATTGGAGTTCCTTCAGGGATAGCCCATACATCACATTCAAATTTAAAATTCTTAAGGTAATTCAAAAACCTCTCACTAAATATGCCTCTACTTCTAAAATAATCTATGTCTTCCTGGCAAAAATTCAAGGAATTAAGGTATTCAATCAGTTGCTCAACCCCTGCCATGATTGCAAACCCACCATCATCTGGGATTGTTCTAAAAAACATATCAAAATAAGCAATATCATTTTCCATATCATTTTCCATATATCCATTTGCCATCGTAAACTCATAAAAATCTGCAAGCATTGTTAAATTTCTATTTTCTTTCCAATCAATATTGATCATTTAGAGTCTCCTTTTATATATATTTAACTTCATTATAACTTATATATAGAAAAATTCAACAAGTAATCTTCATAAAAAATAAATAGGTAATTTCTTATATATTATCAAGAAATTACCTATTATTTAAAATAGAACTTTTTGTTGCTAATCCAACCCAATAATTTTGGTTCAATCACTAAATTCAATACTAAACTACACTCCTGACTACTAATTGAATCTTACTCTAAAACTTAATCTTCAATAGTTTTAAATATTTGTTGATTTGCTTAAACATCCTAATTCATTCGTCTAAAGCTAAATCATTTACTCAAAGAATTTTACAATTGGAAAGCTTCTTTACGCTTTCATCACTTAACAACTTGCAATTAAAAGATACTATACTTTAAACTTCTAACTAAGCTTTGAA
>CAYRYO010000033.1:0-9396 GCA_964428475.1 uncultured Tissierellaceae bacterium | reverse complement strand
TTAACAACTTGCAATTAAAAGATACTATACTTTAAACTTCTAACTAAGCTTTGAAACATAACTATTTGCTTTAACTAGCTTTAAATCATCTTGCTCTTAGGTTGGAAATAGCAAAAGTTCTATTTGTTTTATCATACATCATATCATCGCTATTATTTTAGTGAGACTAGAATAATAATAATCTACTAAACATATTAACTAAATGATGTATGTATATATATTATACCCACATATATTATTTTAAACATAAAAAACAAAAAAAATTTAAAAATTTTAGATACTTTTTAACAATTTCTCACCTTTAGCTGTAATACCAAGGGTTTTCAAGGGAATCGTATTGCAGTTTGAAATTTTGCAAGAACTACATTTACTTTCACAAGTATATGATCCCATATCTTCAATGATATAGCCCATTCTTTCCAGTTGAGAAATCAATTCTTTTACCAATGCATCTGTAATATTTAATTTCTTTGCAATATCTGATATATCCAGTGCTCTTGAATTACTTATTTCTTTTAAAACATCTTTAAGCATATTAAGCCCCCTAATCTAAAATCCTAATAAACTTCCAATTTGATAAATTAAAACTGCAAATACCCATCCAATAACAAATGGATATACTGCCATAAATATTGCCCATTTATATGAATTGGTTTCTCTCTTTACTGTAGCAATTACTGCAGCGCATGGAGTGTATAAAAGTGTCATTACTAAAAATGATACTGCTGATAGAGGAGTGAAGGAAAATTTAATTGCCTCTATAAGAGCAGACCCTTCAGTAACACCAGCATAAACCATTCCAAGTGTTGCGACAACTGCTTCTTTAGCAGCTATTCCAGCAAAAAGGCTTACAGAAGCTTGCCAAGTTCCAAAACCAGCTGGACGGAATATTGGAGCTATAAATCCACCTATTTTTCCAAGCATACTAGCCTGGCTATAAGCTTCAACTCCAAGGGGCAATCTAGCAAGTATCCAAAGCAATGTTACTACTGCAAATATAATTGTCCCAGCTCTCACTACAAAATCCTTTACTTTTTCCCACATATCCCTAACTACATATTTAAAAGCGGGAAGTCTATAAGGAGGTAGTTCCATTATAAAGTGAGAGGATTCTCCTTTAAAAAGTGTCTTTGAAAATATTTTGCCTACAACTAGTGCAACAACTATACCTAAGAAATAAAGTGCAAATAGCGCTATTCCACCATGGTTTGGGAAAAATGCTGCAATAAATATAAGGTATATGGGTATTCTAGCACCACAGCTCATAAATGGATTAATTAACAAGGCTATCATTCTATCTTTTTTATTCTCTAAAGTTCTAGTTGCCATAATACCAGGTACATTACATCCAAATCCAACTATCATAGAAATAAAAGTCTTTCCCTGAAGTCCGAGTGCTCTCATAAGGCTATCCATTACATATGCGGCCCTTGCCATATATCCAGTATCTTCTAGTATGCCCAAAAATAGGTAGAGTACTGCTATAAGAGGAATAAATTCAAGAACTGCCCCAACGCCTTCAAATACACCATTTACAAAGAAGTCCTTTATCCATTCGGCTGTGCCTAATTTTGTCAAGATATTTAATACTCCATCTCCAATAAAATCAACTAGGATCACCATATATCCTCCAAGTAGATCTTGGCCAAATGTAAAAGTGAGTTGAAATATAGTAAACATTATAAGAGCAAATATAGGTATACCAAAATACTTGTGAGTGATTACTTTATCAATTTTATCCGTTATGGTTTCTATCTCATCTATAGGTCTTCTTAGTGAGTCACTAAGCACTTGTCCAATAAATGAATATCTTTTGTCCACGATTTCAAGCTCATATGCTGAATTTTTATCTTCAAGAAAAAAAAGTCTATCCTTTAAAGACTTCAATGCTTTGATTTCATCTATATTTTTTATTTCCTTATCATCTTCCAGAAGTTTTATTGCAATCCACCTATTAGGATAATCAAGATCTAGGCCTTCCAGATCTTTTTCTATATCCTTTATTTCCCTTTCAATCTCTTCTCCATAGCTAAAGTTTACATTTGAATTTACATTGCTATTCATAAGTTTTATTGCTGTCTCTATTAAATCGTCTATTCCTTTAGATTTTGAAGCTATGGTTGGGATGATGGGAATACCCAGATTAGTCGCTAATTTATCTATATCTATTTCTATCTGTTTTTGTTTTGCTTCATCCATCATATTTAGGGCGATTATAACATTTACACCCATTCCCATTAATTGGGTAGTTAAATAAAGATTTCTTTCTATATTGGTAGCATCAACTACATTAATAACTACATCTGGATTGCCTTTAAGTATATAGTCCCTTGCAACTATCTCGTCTTCTGAATATGCTCCTAGACTATAAGTTCCGGGTAAATCCACTACAGTATAATCAATATCGTTGTACTTAAAAGTACCTTCTTTTCTTTCGACTGTAACGCCCGGCCAGTTTCCAACATGCTGATTAGAACCTGTAAGGGCGTTAAACAACGTGGTTTTTCCACTATTTGGATTTCCCACCAGTGCAATAGTATTCAATTAAAAACCTCCCTTATTGCTCAATTAATATGGAAGAAGCTAGTCCTCTTCCAAGTGCTAATTTATGGCCAGCAAGACTTAAGATAATGGGGCCAAAATCATTTTTTACGACCTTTAAAACAGCACCCTTATGGAGGCCTAGTTCATATAGTCTTTTTTGTACTCCACAACCACCTGAAATATTTGAAATTTTACCAGAATCATTGGGTTTTAAAAGATTTAAAGAAGTAGTCATATTTATCTCCCCCTATTATATATAAAATGTTAAAATTCACTTAAAACGAACTTGATAACTATTATCAATTGCCTTTAATGAAATTATACAGTATTTTTAAATAAAAATCAATATATTTCGGTATAATAAAGAAAATACACATATTAGATAGTATCTATTAAAAAACAATAAAGTAAAAATAAGTTTGACAAAATCCGTAATTGATGATAATCTAAATATACACCCCCCTGGGGGGTAGTAGTAGACGGGAGTGATTTCATGACAATAAAGAAGATAAACATTGAAGTAAGTGGGATGACCTGTGCTGCTTGTTCGGCTAGGGTTGAGAAGTCTTTAAATAAACTTGATGGCACCCAATCAGTGACAGTAAATTTACTTGCAAACAAGGCAACTATAGAATTTGACCAAGAAAAATTAAATCCCAATATATTGATCCAAACTATAGAAAAGTCAGGCTATGAAGTTCCATTGATAAAAAAGATCTTGTTGGTAGAGGGAATGACTTGTGCTGCTTGTTCATCTAGGGTTGACAAGGCTCTAAACAAGATGGATGGGGTAGTGAGTGCAAATGTCAATCTATCCAACAATAAGGCAACTATTCAGTTCCCATCTGGAGCTATAGAAGATGATGAGTTGATCCAAACTATAGAAAAAGCAGGATATAAGGCAGAAATAGAAGTAGAAAGAGATCTAGATCGTGAAAAGGAGTTAAGGGAAAAGGAAATTAAATCTCTAAAGACATCCTTTATATTCTCTGCGGTCCTAAGTGCACCACTATTGCTAGGTATGTTTTTTCATATGGCAGGAATAGACACTATACTGATGAATGGCTGGTTTCAGTTTGCACTTGCAAGTCCAGTACAATTTATCATTGGATGGAGATTTTACAAGGGTGCATACAATGCCTTAAGAGGCGGGGGAGCCAATATGGATGTACTAGTTTCAATGGGTACTTCAGCAGCATACTTTTATAGTATTTACCACTTATTTGAAGGAATAGATGAGTATTATTTTGAAGCATCTGCAGTTATTATTACATTGATTATACTAGGCAAGACATTTGAAGCGGTTGCAAAAGGCAAGACATCTGAAGCTATTAAAAAACTAATGGGTCTTCAGCCGAAAACTGCCAGAGTAATAAGAGATGGAGTTGAGATAGATCTTGAAATAGAAAAGGTTGTAATAGGAGACACTATAGTAGTTAGACCAGGTGAAAAGATACCAGTAGATGGAAAAATAGTAGAAGGACATTCAGCTATAGATGAATCTATGATTACAGGGGAAAGTATTCCGGTAGATAAAACAGTAGATGATGAAGTTATAGGAGCAACTATAAATAAACTGGGAAGTTTCAAGTTTAAAGCTACAAAAATAGGAAAGGATACAGTACTTTCTCAAATAGTAAAACTTGTAGAAGACGCTCAAGGCTCAAAAGCTCCAGTACAAAGACTTGCAGATAGCATATCTGGAATATTTGTACCTATAGTAGTAGGGATAGCAGTTCTTACATTTATAATAGGATATTTTATAACAGGTGAATTTAATACAGGTTTAATAAATGCAGTAGCAGTACTTGTAATAGCTTGTCCATGTGCATTAGGCCTTGCAACACCTACAGCTATTATGGTAGGAACAGGCAAGGGTGCTGAAAATGGAATACTAATTAAATCTGGTGAGCATTTAGAAAGAGCACACAAGATGAATGCTATAGTATTTGACAAGACGGGCACAATAACTAAGGGAGAGCCAGAGGTCACAGATATAGTTACATTTGAAGCTGATAGAGATGATGTGCTTAGGATTTCAGCTTCAGTGGAGAGGACTTCTGAACATCCACTAGGGGCTGCAATAGTTAAAAAGGGTCAAGAAGAACTTATTATGCTTTCTGAGCCCGAAAAGTTTTTAGCAGTACCTGGAAAAGGTCTAAAGGCTACATTTGAAGGTGATGAGATATTTATAGGGAATAGAAAACTTATGAACGATAATAATATTTCTATAGAGATTGCACAAGAAGACCTTTCCAGACTTGAAGAAGAGGGAAAGACTGCTATGATATTAGCTATAAATGGGAAATTATCTGGAATAATAGCAGTAGCAGATCAAATAAAAGAAAGCTCAAAGCAGGCTATAAAAGAGCTAAAGGAAATGGGACTCGACATATACATGATGACAGGAGACAATGCTAGAACTGCCCGTGCTATAGCAGAAGAAGTGGGGATAACAAACATACTGGCAGAAGTGCTTCCAGAAAACAAAGCAGAAGAAGTAGAAAAGATAAAGTTAGAAGGAAAAGATGTAGGTATGGTAGGAGATGGAATAAATGATGCCCCAGCTCTTGCGGCAGCAGATGTAGGATTTGCAATAGGTACAGGTACAGATGTGGCAATGGAAGCTGCTGATATTACTCTTATGAGAGGCGATTTATCTGGAGTGGTTACAGCTATTAGGCTTAGTCATAGAACCATGAAGACTATTAGACAAAATTTATTCTGGGCATTTTTCTACAATAGTATAGGTATACCTTTTGCAGCTTTAGGATTTCTTAATCCAATGGTGGCAGGAGCGGCTATGGCCTTTAGTTCAGTTTCAGTGGTGTCGAATTCCTTGAGACTTAAGAAGTTTAAATAGGTTGGTTCAAGAAATTGTAAAAAACGAGTCTCCACTCAAGATTTGCGAATTAGCACCACACGGGGAAAAATAGAGACGTAAACTCGCTACGCTCAAACAGTACGTCTCTATCAATTTTTCCCTTAGTGGGCTAATTCATCAAATCTTTCGTAAGTCGAGTCTTATTTTTACAATTTCTTCGATCTATAATTAGGTTTTAATCTTTTAATTTATAATTCAAAATTAGGCGTAAGCCAAGGAGGTTTGAAAATGAAAAAGGTATTAGAAGTTACAGGGATGTCTTGTGGGCATTGTGAAAGAGCAGTTAAGGAAGCTTTAAATGGGATTGAGGGAGTTAATTCAGTTAGTGTAGACTTAGCTACAAAGATGGTTGAGGTTGAAGGTGGAAATTTGGATGACCTTGAGTTAAAGGCTGCAGTAGAGGAAGAAGGATATGTAGTAGAAAGCATTAAGTAAGGGGTGACACTATGAATGAAGGTAAGAAAAAGGCAATGATTAAATTAAAAACAGCTCGAGGGCAGATAGATGGGATAATAAATATGTTGGAAGATGATAGGTACTGTGTAGATGTGTCCACTCAAATACTATCTGCTATAGGGCTTTTAAAAAAGGCAAATATAGATGTATTAAATAGTCATATAAGAACTTGTGTAACTGAAGCAATACTAGAAAGTGAAGACAAGGGAGAAGAGAAGATAGAGGAAATAATAAAGATTATAGATAAATATATAAAATAGAGATAGAAAAGGCTAATTACTCTGTAGGCTCTACAGGGTGATTAGCTTTTCTAGCTAATATTCTCCTTGCATGACTTCCTTTACAATTAAATTCCAACTATATTGGGTATAAATATGAAAAATAGATTGATTTTTGGTGGGAAATATTATATAATATTATCAAAGGTCAAAGAAGGTCAAAGGGTAGAATTGAAAGTATAAATATAGAAATAATAAATATATATTCTCCTAATTTAAGACTGGAAGGAGTGATTTTATGGAGTATAAAGATTATTATAAAGTACTTGGGGTTGAAAAGAGCGCAAGTCAAGATGAAATAAAAAAGGCATATAGAACTTTGGCAAAAAAACATCATCCAGATTTACATCCAGATGATGAAAAGTCTCAAGAAAAATTCAAAGAAGTAAATGAAGCCTATGAAGTACTTGGAGATAAAGATAAGAGAAAGCAATACGATATGTTTGGTTCAAGTGCCAACTTCTCCAATGGACAAAACTTCGATCCATCTCAATATGGATTTGGTGGTGGAGGCTATACTCAAAGCGGTGATTTTAGTGATTTCTTTAATATGTTCTTTGGCGGTGGTGGAGGACAGTCAAGAGCTTCAACCGGTGGCTTTGATATAGGAGATTTATTTGGTGGTGGAGGAAGAAGCAGAAGACCACAAAGGCAGTCCTATGAATCTGATTTAAATATAACAATAGACCAAGCTTATCACGGAGCAAATAAGAAGATTACATTAAATATAGGTGGAGAAAGTAAGGCTATAGATATAAATATTCCCGCCGGAATACTTCCTGGCAAAAAATTAAAGGTAAAAGGTGAAAAATGGGGAGTAAATGGTGACATACTATTTAAGATAAGTATACAAGAGGGAAGAGATACACTAGAAGGATTAAATGTAAATAAAAAACTAGATCTTTTTCCAGATGAAGCAGCTTTAGGAGGAAAAAAGCTAGTAGAGACTTTTGAAGGAAAAATAAAGATAAATATTCCAAAGGGCATATCATCGGGCAAAAAGATAAGGATTCCTAAAAAGGGATTTAAGGATATGAAGAAAAACACTGGAGATCTATATATAGAAATAAATATAGTAATACCGGAAGAATTATCAGATAAAGAAGTACAGCTATACGAAGAATTAAGAGAAATAAGAGAAAAAAATAAAGATTAACAGGAGGAATAAATATGGATTTAAATAAATTTACACAAAAATCAGTAGAAGCTATTCAAAATTCACAAAATGTGGCCATAAAAAATGGAAACCCTGAACTTCAAGAAATCCATATACATTATGGCCTAATGAATGTAGACGAGGGACTCATTCCAAGGGTACTTTCATATATGGGTGAGAATAAAGATTTGATCCTAGCAGATATAGAAAGAGAGATAGATAAACTTCCAAAGCAATCTGGTGGGAGTATGTATCCAAGTAGAGTATATACAAAGATACTTTTGAATGCAGAGGATGAAGCTAAAAAATTTGGCGATGAATATGTTGGAGTAGAACATATTTATATATCTCTATTAAAAGAAAAAAACACCACATCAGAAAAGATATTTAAAAATTATAATATAAATCTACAGAGATTTTTAGAAGCACTCAAGGAAATAAGGGGAAATCAAAATATTACCTCAGATAATCCTGAATCTACCTATGAAGCATTAAATAGATTTGGTAGAGATTTGGTTGATGAAGCTAAAAAGGGAAAGATGGATCCTGTAATAGGTAGAGATAGTGAGATAAGAAATGTAATCAGAATAATATCAAGAAGAACAAAAAATAATCCTGTACTAATAGGAGAACCTGGAGTAGGTAAGACAGCTATAGTAGAGGGTCTTGCACAGAGAATAGTAAATGGAGATGTGCCAGAGGGATTAAAGGATAAATCTATATTTGCACTAGATATGGGAGCTTTAATTGCTGGTGCAAAGTATAGAGGAGAGTTTGAAGAAAGACTAAAAGCAGTACTTTCTGAAATAGAAAAGTCAGATGGCAAGATAATCCTCTTTATAGATGAGCTTCACAATATAGTAGGGGCAGGCAGGACAGATGGAGCAATGGATGCATCAAACCTATTAAAACCAATGCTTGCAAGAGGAGAAGTTCATACAATAGGTGCTACTACTCTAGATGAATACAGAAGATATATAGAAAAGGATGCAGCACTTGAGAGAAGATTTCAAAAGGTGCTAGTTTCAGAACCTAATGTTGAAGATACTATTTCAATACTAAGAGGACTAAAGGAAAAGTATGAAATACATCATGGTATTAGAATATCAGATGCAGCAGTAATAGCAGCATCAACACTTTCAGATAGATATATAACAGATAGGTTTCTTCCAGATAAGGCAATAGATTTAATGGATGAAGCTTCTGCTATGATCCGCACAGAGATAGATTCTATGCCTAGTGAACTTGATGAAATTAGAAGAAGAATACTTCAATTAGAAATAGAAAAGGCAGCCCTCAAAAAAGAAACAGATGAGGCATCTAAACAAAGACTTGAAAAATTAGAAAGAGAGCTCAGTAATTTAAAAGAAGAATTTGACATCAAAAGAGCCAAGTGGGAAGATGAAAAGCAGAGTATTTCAAAAGTAAAAGATATAAAAGAAGAAATTGACCATGTAAAGACTCAAATAGAACAGGCAGAGAGGAATTATGATCTTGAAAGGCTTTCTCAGCTGAAATATGGGAGCTTAGTTGAATTAGAAGAAAAACTAAAACAAGCAAATGAAAAGAATCAAGATGAAGAAAAGATGTTAAAAGAAGAAGTAGGAGAAGAAGAAATAGCAGAAGTAGTTTCAAAATGGACAGGAATACCCCTTACCAAATTAGTTGAGACAGAAAGAGAAAGACTTTTAAATTTGGGTGATATACTTCATAAAAGAGTAATAGGCCAAGATGAAGCTGTAGAATCAGTAGTAGATGCAGTTATTAGAGCTAGAGCTGGCATGAAACAAACAAATAGACCTATAGGGTCCTTTATATTCTTAGGGCCTACTGGAGTGGGAAAAACTGAGCTGTCAAAGACACTATCACAAGCTCTATTTGATGATGAGAGAAATATGATCAGAATAGATATGAGTGAATATATGGAAAAACATACAGTTTCAAGGCTAATAGGAGCACCTCCAGGATATGTGGGATATGATGAAGGTGGACAACTCACTGAAGCTGTAAGAAGAAAACCATATTCAGTAATTCTCTTTGATGAGATAGAAAAAGCCCATTCAGATGTATTTAACATA
>CAYRYO010000032.1:0-19671 GCA_964428475.1 uncultured Tissierellaceae bacterium | reverse complement strand
TAGATGATCCTAATAAGACCTCAATGGGAGTATTTACTGGAATATATAATAACCTTACAGAAGGAATGAAATCTATAATAGACAAATCAGGTCCAGGAGAAAATGCATCTATTTATAGAAATGTAAAATCAAATATCCTCTTGGACTTTGTAACCAAAAAATCAAGTATATCAGATATCGACAAGGCCATTATGGATATGGATAAAAGGATAGATAATTTAAATATGCTACTTGATAAAAAAGAAGATGCATACTATGCAAAATTCACACAGATGGAAAAATATATGCAAAAAATGAACAGCCAAAGTAATTGGCTATCACAACAATTTATGTATTAGAGGGGGAGTAAATTAATATGCCATATGCTGCATTAAATAAATACAAACAAAGCAGTGTGACTACAGCAACTCCAGAGGAACTAACTCTGATGCTCTATGATGGGGCAATAAAGTTTATGAATATAGCTAAGTTTAGCATAGAAAAAAAGGATATGGAAAAGGCACATAATTCACTAGTGAGGGCACAGGATATAATAAATGAGCTTAATTATTCGCTTGATATGAAATATGAAATATCAGCTGAGATGAGAAATTTATATGATTTTATAATGTTAAAGTTAATAGATGGGAACTTGCAAAAATATGAAGGTTCTATTGATGAGGCGCTTGGCATAACCATAGATATGAGAGATACTTGGAAAGAAGTAATCAAGATTGTAAAACAAAAAGTATACGGAGATAAGTAGGTGAAGTATGATTATAGAAAATATAAATGAGATGATAAGCTTATCCTCACAAAAGAAAGGTATGCTACAAGAAATACTAAATTTAACTAGACAACAAAGTTCCTTAATAAAAGATGAAAATTTTGACCAACTGGGAATCTTGCTTCAAAACAAGCAAGATATAATGGATAAAGTCGATATATGCGATATGGATTTTTTAAAACAATACAATGAAGTAAAAGAAAAAGAAAAGGTAGAGAGCATAAGTCATATTGATGCAAGTAAATATAGTAATTTAAAGGATTTAAAGAATGAAATAAAAAGCATAAATACTATATTAGATGATATATCTAAAGCAGATAAGGAAAATACAGATAAAATGCAAAAAAGTCTTAAAGTTATACGTCAAGATATTAAAAATGTAAAAAATGGCAAAAAGGCATATAAGGGATATAGTAATGAATATGATGGAAGCATATTAATAGATGAAAAGAAATAAAAAAAGCTATGTAAATGTACATTTACATAGCTTTTTAGGTTATAAAGGTTATATAATTATAAATTATTAGAATATTATAAGATAATAGATATTAAGTATTTGTCCATAGTTTATTAACAGGTAAAACTTGATTGTTGACTGTTTTAAAGATTCTATACACATTATCCACACAAAACTATATATAAATGTGGATAACTTATATGTATATGTGGATATATATATAATATAAGACGAATTTCATATATTATTAAATATAATGTTAAATACCATTATTTAAGGGTATTATACATAATATATACAATATAAGTAATATTGCTTATATGAAAGGAGCTGGGTTTATGAATTTAAATTACACAGGAAAAAACATGGATCTTACAGATGCATTAAGAGATGTAACAGACAAAAAAATGGGAAAATTAGATAAGTATTTCCAAAAAGATATTCAGGGAAATGTTACCTTTAGTTCTGAAAAAAATAGAAAGATAATAGAGGTAACCATAAACCTACCAGGTACTATTATAAGAGCAGAAGAATCAACAGATGATATGTATGCTTCTATAGATAAGGCGGTTGATGTGCTTGAAAGACAAATAAGAAAATATAAAACTAAATTGCAAAAAAAATACAAAAACACTGAAACTATTAGATTTGAAAATGTGGCATCTTTAGTCAAAGATGAAGATGATAGTGATTTTCCAAAAATAGTTAGAAGAAAGAGATTTATATTAAAGCCAATGATGCAAGAAGAAGCAATACTTCAGATGGAATTATTAAGACATAACTTCTATGTATTTATGGATGCTGAAAATGGCGGAACTAACATAGTATATAAAAGAAAAGATGGAAATTATGGGTTAATTGAGCCAGAAATATAAATAATTATGTAAATTAATATAAATATAAAAAATGTGAGAGAAATCTCACATTTTTTATATTTATATTTTTACTATAGTTGAAAGTAAATAAATAAAGTGATAGAATAATGTGATAGATGTAATAAAGTAGAAAGGTGGTCTTTAAGTGGCAAGCTTTTTAGAAAAGATATTTGGTTCTTATAGTCAAAGAGAACTAAAAAAGATATCAAATTTAGCAGACCAAGTAGAAGCATTTGATGATAAAATGCAGACATTAAGTGACATGGAGTTGAAAGAGAAGACAAATGAATTTAAAAATAGAATAAATAATGGCGAGACATTAGATGATATACTTCCAGAGTCATATGCAGTAGTTAGAGAAACAGCATGGAGAGTACTGGGAATGAAACACTTTAGAGTTCAGATTCTAGGTGGTATAATTCTTCATCAAGGTAGAATTGCAGAGATGAAGACTGGTGAAGGAAAGACACTTGTAGCTACTCTTCCTGCATATTTAAATGCACTTACAGGTAGGGGAGTTCATATAATTACAGTAAATGATTATCTTGCAAAGAGAGATAAGGAATGGATGGGAAAAGTACATGAATTTTTAGGATTAACTGTAGGATGTATAGTACATGGAATTACAAATAAAGAGAGAAAAGAAGCATATAATTCAGATATTACTTATGGAACAAACAATGAATTTGGATTTGATTATTTAAGAGATAATATGGTTATATACAAACAAGAAATGGTTCAAAGGCCATTGTATTTCTCTATAGTAGATGAGGTGGACTCGATTTTAGTAGATGAAGCTAGAACACCTCTTATTATATCTGGAAAAGGAGATAAATCTACTTCTCTTTATCAAATGGCAGATAGATTTGCAATGACTTTAACCAGTAGAATAATCGATCAAAGTGAAAATAAAAGTGATCCCTTTGATAGGGAAATCAGAGAAGAAACAGTTGATTTTACTATCGATGAAAAGGCTAAATCAGTTTCAATAACAGAGCAAGGAACAGCTAAGGCTGAAGCTCATTTTGGAATAGAAAACTTATCAGATATAAATAATATGGAAATAGCACATCATATAAATCAAGCATTAAAAGCTAGAAGTATAATGAAAAAAGATGCAGATTATGTAGTTAAAGATGGAGAAGTTATTATAGTAGATGAATTTACGGGAAGACTTATGTATGGAAGAAGATATAGTGCAGGACTTCATCAGGCAATAGAAGCCAAAGAAGGTTTAAGTGTTAGAAGTGAATCTAAGACTCTAGCTACTATTACATTCCAAAATTATTTTAGAATGTATGAGAAGTTATCTGGTATGACTGGTACTGCTAAGACAGAGGAATCAGAGTTTAGAGAAATATACAATATGGATGTCGTTGAGATTACAACAAATAAACCAATAATTAGAGATGATTTAGCTGATTCAATATATAAAAATGAGATGGCTAAATTCAATGCAGTAACGGAAGAAATAAAAGAAAAACATGCTACAGGTCAACCAATATTAGTAGGTACTATTAGTATTGAGAAATCAGAGGCCCTTTCGAGGCATCTAAAGAAAGCTGGAATACCTCATGAGGTGTTAAATGCTAAGTATCATGAGAGAGAGGCAGAGATAGTTGCTCAAGCTGGTAGATTTGGAGCCGTTACTATAGCTACAAATATGGCTGGTAGGGGAACAGATATAGTATTAGGAGGAAATCCTGATTTTCTTGCAAAACTTGAAATGAAGAAAAAAGGAATAGATGATGATATTATTAGCTATGTAGATTCTACAGTAGAAGTAGATGATGAAGCAGTAATAGCTGCTAGAGAACTTTACAATGAATTAGCAAAAAAATACAAACAACAGACAGATGAAGAAAATAAAAAGGTAATAGCAGCTGGAGGACTTCATATAATAGGTACAGAAAGGCATGAATCTAGAAGGATAGATAATCAGCTAAGAGGTCGTGCTGGTAGGCAGGGAGACCCTGGTTCATCCAGATTTTATATAGGACTTGATGATGATCTTATGAGATTGTTTGGTGGAGAGAGAATGCAAAATTTAGTAGATACTCTTAAAATGCCTGATGATGAACCACTAGAACATTCAATTCTTACAAAGTCTATTGAAAATGCTCAAAAGAAGGTAGAAGGAAATAACTTTGGAATCAGAAAGCATGTACTTCAATATGACGATGTAATGAATAAGCAAAGAGAAGTGATATATGGAGAGAGACGTAAAGTATTAGAGGGAGATAGTCTTAGAGATCATATCAAAGAGATGGTTAAAAACCTTATAGATATGAATGTCGAAGCATATACTGTACAAAGTAAGTTTCCAGAAGAGTGGGATTTAGTTGGATTAGAAAATCAAATGATAAATTTATTTAACTTTGAAGAAAACTGTTTAGATAAAAGTGATTTAGAAAACATGACAAAAGAGAGTTTAACTGAAGATATATTAAAGATGGCAGAAGTTAAATATAAATCTCGTGAGGATCAATTTGGAGAAGAAAGGTTTAGAGAGATAGAAAGGGTAATACTACTTCAGGTAGTAGATACCAAATGGATGGATCATATAGATGCTATGGATCAACTTAGACAAGGTATAGGACTGAGAGCATATGGTCAGCAAGACCCCGTCCGTGCATATCAAATGGAAGGTTTTGATATGTTTGACGAGATGACAAAGGATATATGGGTAGATACGGTAAAATTTCTATATCAAGTAGAAAATTCTGAAAAGGTTGAGAGAAAAAAAGTAGCAGAGCCAACTATTGCAAACAGAGATGGAATAGTTAAAAATAAAACAGTAGTAAACAAAGAAAAAAAAGTAGGAAGAAATGATCCATGCCCATGTGGCAGTGGAAAGAAATATAAGAAATGTTGTGGGCGTTAAGTGCTAGCACTTAACTACCAAATTGTGAATGTTGAATTGTGAATTTTAAATTAAAACCTTAAAAGAATAAAAGAATAAAAGAGTGAAGCAAAATCTTGTATCTTTATTCTGTTTTCGAAATAAAAGGCGTAAGTCTTTTTAAAAGGTTCTAATCTTTTGACTTTCATTCAAAATTCACAATTTACAATTCAAAATTTTGCGACTGCAAGGAGCAATAAGAAGGGAGCAATATATGGAACATATTTATCTGGACCGGGAACATCTTAAAAATGTAAAAGCAATGCTAAGAGAATTGGGTGTTTCACTTTGACTTACCCAATATAAGAAGTGAAATAGAAGAACTTCAAAATGAGTCATTTGGGGAAGGCTTTTGGGATGATTCAGCTAAAGCTCAAAAAACCATGCAGAGAATAAATGAATTAAAAAAACAAGTTGAAGAATACGACAATTTAATTCAAGAAGTAGAAGATGCAGAAACCCTAATAGAGATGATATTAGAAGAAGAGGCATACGGAATGTACAGTGAGATAGAACTAGCAATTAAAAGTATAGACAAAAGTGCGAATCAATTTAAATTAAAAACACTTTTATCTGGAGAATTTGATACGAAAAATGCTATACTTGCAATTCACTCTGGAGCGGGTGGGCTTGAAGCACAGGATTGGGCTGAAATGCTACTAAGGATGTATCGAAGATGGGCAGACAATAGAGAATTTGCAGTAGAAACCCTAGACCTATTAGCGGATACTGAAGGCGGAATAAAGGCTGTTACCATCTTAATCAAGGGATATAATGCATATGGATATTTAAAAGCAGAAAAAGGAGTTCATAGACTTGTTAGGATATCACCATTTGATAGTGCAGGTAAGAGGCATACTAGCTTTGCAAGTATCGATGTATATCCTGAGTTAGACGATGATGTGGAGATAGATATCAATCCATCAGACATTAAAATAGATACATATAGATCTGGTGGTGCTGGAGGGCAGCATGTAAACACAACAGATTCAGCAGTTAGAATAACTCATATACCAACTGGTGTGGTAGTTCAATGTCAAAATGAAAGATCTCAAATAATGAACAGAGAAACTGCTATGAAAATGTTAAAAGCTAAACTAGTTCAAATCAAGGAAGAAGAGCAAAAGGAAAAGATAGATGATCTTCAAGGAAGCTACAATCAAATTGCCTGGGGATCTCAAATTAGAAGTTATGTATTTCATCCATATAGCATGGTAAAAGACCATAGAACAAATGCAGAAGTGGGAGATACTGGGAAGGTAATGGATGGAGATATAGATATATTTATAAATGAGTATTTGAAAATGAAAGCCCTTTCTTAGAAAGGGCTAGATTTTTTGTAAATATTAAAGGATTTTGATATAGCTTTATAGAATAGTACATATAGAAAAACAAGAGAGGATAGATAAGATGGATATACTAAAGCAAATAACAGATGAGTTTAAATTAAAACCGTCTCAAGTAAAAAACACAGTTGAATTATTAGATGAAGGCAACACCATACCCTTTATAGCTAGATATAGAAAGGAAAAAACGGGAGAACTTCAGGATATGGTAATTAGAGATTTAGCTAATAGACTGGAATATCTTAGAAACTTGGAGGCAAAAAAAGAAGAAACAATTAGACTTATAGAAGAACAAGGGAATTTAACAGATGAACTTAAAAATGAAATTCTAAGCTCTGATTCACTTCAAAGGGTAGATGATCTGTATAGACCATTTAGGCCAAAGAGAAGAACTAGGGCTACTATGGCTAAAGAAAAAGGATTGGAGAAATTAGCTGAAGTAATCTTAAATCAGAGTGTGAAAGATGAAGAATTTGAAAACTTTGCTATGAGTTTTATAGATGAAGAAAAAGAAGTAAATACATTAGAAGAAGCCCTCCAAGGAGCAATGGATATAATAGCTGAGATAATATCGGATGATCCAGATAATAGAGAGTCAATTAAAAAAATAATAGCAAGAAGTGGAATAATAAGAACAGTGGGAGTAGACAAAGAAGATAAGACGGTTTATGAAATGTATTATGATTATAGGGAGCCTGTGAAAAATATGGCTAACCATAGGGTCCTTGCAGTAAATCGCGGAGAAAAGGATAAGAAAATCAAAGTTTCACTTGAAGTAGAAGATGAACTAATATTAAATGTACTGAAAAACAGGTGGATAAATGATAATAAAAGTATTACTACAAAGTACATTGAAGATGCAATAGAAGATGGATATAAAAGATTATTGTTTCCATCTCTTGAAAGAGAGACTAGAAACAATTTAACTGAAATAGCTGAAGAAGAAGCTATAAAGGTATTTTCCTTGAACTTAAAGCCACTTTTAATGCAGCCACCGATTGCTGGGAAAAATGTAATGGCTATAGATCCAGGCTTTAGAACAGGGTGTAAAGTAGCAGTAGTAAGTGAGACAGGAAAAGTCCTTGATTATGCAACAATATACCCAACAGCGCCTCAAAATCAAGTAGAAAAGGCAAAGAATGTAATGATGGGACTTATAGAAAAACACGGTGTCAATATAATCTCTATAGGAAACGGAACGGCTTCAAGAGAGACGGAATTTATAGTGGCTGAAATGCTAAAAGAGATAAAAGATGATGTATCATATATAATAGTGAGTGAAGCTGGGGCTTCTATATATTCAGCTTCGGAAGTTGGGATCAAGGAATTTCCAGATTTAGATGTTTCTATTAGAGGTGCTGTTTCAATAGCGAGAAGGCTTCAAGATCCATTGGCAGAATTAGTAAAAATTGAGCCAAAGCATATAGGTGTAGGACAGTATCAGCATGATCTTCACCAAGGGAAATTAGATGATGCACTAAAAGGTGTAGTAGAAGATTGTGTAAATAGCGTAGGTGTGGATTTGAATACAGCAAGTGGCCCACTTCTTAAATATGTAGCGGGCATATCTACTAGAGTTGCAAATAGTCTAATTAGTCATAGAGAAGAAATAGATAAGTTTTCCAGTAGAAAAGAGTTGTTAGAAGTTAAGGGTCTAGGGAAAAAGACATTTATACAATGTGCTGGTTTCCTTAGAATACCAGGTGCAAAAAACCCATTGGATAACACTGGCGTTCATCCTGAGTCGTATGATATAGCAAAAAAACTTGTAGGAAAATATAATACGGAAGAAAATTTAAATGAACTTGCAGAAGAATTAGGTGTAGGAATTCCAACTCTTCAAGATATAATAAAGGAATTAGAAAAACCAGGAAGGGATCCAAGAGAGGACATGCCAAAACCAATATTAAAACAAGACATACTCAAGATAGAAGATTTAAATGCTGATATGAAGCTTCAAGGAACAGTGAGAAATGTAGTAGACTTTGGTGCATTTGTAGATATAGGAGTAAAACAAGATGGGTTAGTTCACATATCACAAATGTCAAATAAATTCATAAAACATCCAAAAGAAGTAGTTAAAGTAGGAGATATAGTAGAAGTCACAATAGTAGAAGTAGATAAAGATAGAGGCAGAATAGCATTAAGTATGAAGTGATGCTAGCTGTGCTTTGTTAAATTGTGAATTAAAACTTTGAAAATCTTGAAAAGTTGGATACAATATGCCTAGAGCGATGAAATAAGGGAGGAATAAGTATGATTTTGATTAAAAATGGTAGGATTTATACTATGGCAGGTGATGTAATAGAAAATGGTTCTATTCTTATAAAGGATGGGAAAATAGAAGAAGTGGGAATTGATATTATAGCACCATTGGGAGTTGAAACTATTAACGCAGAGGGACGAATGGTAACTCCAGGTCTTATTGATGCACATTGTCACTTAGGATTATTTGAAGAGGGGATAGGATTTGAAGGTGATGATGGAAATGAAATGATAGACCCTGTCACCCCTGAATTAAGAGCAATAGATGGGATAAATCCAATGGATATATCCTTTAGAGAAGCATATGAAGGTGGTGTAACTACAGCTGTAACAGGGCCAGGTAGTGCAAATGTAATAGGTGGGACTTTTGCTGCTATTAAGACTTATGGTTATAGAATAGACAATATGATAATAAAAGATCCTGTTGCAATGAAGATTGCATTTGGAGAAAATCCAAAGAGGGTATATGAAGCCCAAAAGAAATCTCCTATGACTAGAATGGCTACTGCCTCTATACTTCGTGAAACCCTATTTAAGGCCAAGACATATATGGATAAAAAAGAAAATGAAGATGAGGCTAAAAGACCAGACTTTGATATAAAAATGGAAGCATTAATTCCAGTATTAAAAAGGGAAATCCCACTAAAGGCTCATGCTCATAGAGCAGATGATATATTTACATCTATTAGAATTGCAAAGGAATTTGATTTGGATTTAACTTTAGATCATTGTACAGAAGGACATTTAATTGTTGATGAACTGGTAAAAGAGGGTAAGAGTGCAATAGTGGGACCTACCTTTGGAAATAGATCTAAATTTGAACTTAAAGAAAAATCTTTTGAAACGCCAAAGGCATTAGTTGAAGCAGGAGTAAAGATTGCAATCAACACAGATTCACCAGTAATACCTCTTCAACATCTTGCGCTATGTGCAGGACTTGCAGTAAATGCAGGATTGGATGAAATGGAAGCATTGAAAGCAATTACAATAAATGCAGCAGAAATAACAGGAATATCAGATAGAGTAGGAAGCATAGAAAAAGGGAAAGATGCAGATATAGTAATATTTGACGGTAACCCACTAAGAGAGATAGATTCTAAGCCATATATAACGATAATAAATGGAGAAGTTATTTTTAGAGCAGAGCTCTAAAGAAAATTTGGAGCAGAGCTCCACAAGGAGTGATTCGATGAAGCTTGGATTTATAGTCAATCCCATTGCAGGAATGGGAGGAAGAGTAGGACTTAAGGGAACAGATGGAGAGGGAACACTTGAAAAAGCACTTAGCCTTGGTGCAGTTCCTGAATCTCCAACAAAAGCGAAAAAGGCATTGAAAGTACTAGTTCCACATAAAGATGAAATAGAGATATACACGTATCCAGGTGAAATGGGTGAAGAAGAGGCTATAGCGCTTGGATTTGAACCTATAGTACTGGGAGATAGTAGTAGGGAAGATTTTTCCCCAAGCGATACAGAAGATGCTGCAAGAGCCATGGTAGAAAAGGGAGTAGATATAATACTCTTTGCAGGAGGAGACGGTACTGCTAGAAATATATACAATGCAATAAATACGAAGATTCCAGTTATTGGAGTACCTGCTGGAGTAAAGATACATTCAGCAGTATATGCAAGTCATCCAAGGGCAGCAGGAGAAGTAGTTAGAAGATGGTTAAAAAATGAAATTGAAGAGATAAAAGAAGCAGAAGTAATGGATATAGATGAGGAAGCATTTAGAGAAGGAGTAGTTACAGCAAGATTATATGGGTATATGAATATACCAGTAGAACCTGAATTAATTCAAACAACTAAATCTGTCGGCATGGCAAAAGAAGAAGATGCCTTAGACGGAATAGCGGATAGAATAGTAGAGGAAATAGAAGAGAATCCAGATACATTCTTTATTATGGGATCAGGTACAACTATTAGACCTATAATGGATAAGATGGATCTTCCAAATACACTTCTAGGAATTGATATAGTCAAAAACAAAGAACTAATAGCTTCAGATGTAAATGAAAAACAGATTCTAGATATTATAGGAGATAGTCAAGCTAAAATAGTAGTTACAGTGATAGGTGGTCAAGGCTATATCTTTGGAAGAGGCAATCAACAGATAAGTGGAGAGGTAATTAAAAGAGTAGGCAAAGATAATATAATAATAGCAGCACCAAAAAACAAACTAATGTCATTAGAAGGCAGACCACTACTTGTAGATACTGGAATGGATGAAATAAACAAGATGTTTACGGGCTATATACAAGTATATACAACTTACTATGCAACATCAATTGAAAAGGTACAAGGACTGTAGAGAGCAAAGCTCTCAATTGTGAATTGTGAATTTTAAATTGTGAATTAAAAGCTTAAAAGATTAAGGCCCTTGACAAAATATTAACTTCTATATATAATTAAATTATAAGATATATCTTCAGGGGGAGGTGCAAATCCTCACCGGCGGTAGAGCCCGCGAGCCAATTAATTGGTTGACTTGGTTAGATTCCAAGGCCGACAGTATAGTCTGGATGAAAGAAGATGTAAAGACTTATTTAACTAGTCTTTTTTAACCCCGAAGATCTCTCTTCGGGGTTATTTATGACCTAACACAAGGAACGATAGTGAGTTGATGTAGGTCAAACGCCAGGTGCACCAAATCTATGTGAGCGTAGCGAGCAAATAGATTTGAGTTGCACTACGGCCTTATGACCTAACACAAGGAACGATAGTGAGTTGATGTAGGTCAGATATAATCCCGAAAATAAAAAAATGGAGGGATTTTTAAATGTACACATTAAGTAAAGAAACATGGACAACGAAAAACATGGTAAAGATTTCAGTTTTGGGAGTGATATCAGTTTTACTGATGTTCTTTGACGTATCATCTTGGTTTGCACCACCCTTTTTAAAGATTGACATTGCTGATCTACCATCACTTATAGGTGCTTTTGCAATGGGGCCTATGGCAGGAGTATTGGTACAATTGCTTAAAAATATACTCAATCTATTGGTAGAAGGATCTATGACAGGTGGAATAGGAGAATTATCAAACTTTTTAGTGGGAAGTACACTTGTATATGTCGCAGGACTTATATATTACAGAAAAAAAGACTTTAAAAATGCAATAATTGGACTCCTTGTAGGCGTAATAGCTATGACATTATTTGCAACTCTTAGCAACTACTTTGTAGTATTTCCACTATATGCAAAGGTATTTGGATGGCCAATGGAAAAACTTGTTGGAATGGGCAGTGCAGTAAATAAATTTGTAGTAGATTACAAGACACTTATACTATTTGCAGTAGTGCCATTTAATCTATTAAAAGGATTAATAGTATCATCAGTAACACTTTTGTTATATAAAAAGGTATCGCCAATACTTCACAAATAAATATTTAAATTTTGTAATAGATAAGATGGAAAACTCATCTTGTCTATTTTTTTATAAGATATACTAATTGAATTGATAAAACGAAAAGGCCTATAATCTCTGAATGTTTCAGAAATATTATAGGCTTTAAAACTTTCATTAATTATTTAATAGAAAACTTGTATATTTTTATATATCATTTCTAAGCCCATTTTTAGATATTACGAGTTTTATATCAGTATAAGTAAAATCATCTGAAAGAGCTTCTTTAATAGGTTTTAATTTCTCAAGGCCTATTCTATTTATAACTTCTAAGATATTGCTTTCTTTTTCTGGGTTAATAAATCGATCCCAATCTACAGACTTACCATCTCTTTCACATCTGCTTAAATGCTCTGCAATAGTACTTTCTGTAAAGTTTCTTTTCTTAGCTATTTCAATCAAAGACAGCCCTTCAAGATAACAATTATAAGTTTCATTGTATCTATCCTGTAAGTCTTCTCTTACAATTTCTTTTTTCTCCATAAGAGTAGAAGAAATATTATTTTTCTTTGAATATTCTTCTATTACTTGTAAAAATTCTTCTCCGTAGCTTTCAAATTTCTTGGCTCCTACACCTTTAATCAATAGCATGCTTGTCTTGTCTTTGGGGAAATATGAAGCCATTTCTCTAAGGGTTGAATCGTGAAATATCATAAATGGTGCTAATCCTTTTTCCTGGGATAAATTGTATCTAAGTTCTCTTAGCTTTTCAAATAAGTCATCATCAAAGTTTTCGAGCATCTTTTCAGTCGACATAGCCTTTTTCTTAGATCTTTTAATCTCAAGTAAATGTTTTTTGTGAAAAACTTTTACATCACCTTTTAACACTTCTCCAGCACTAGCTGTAAGCTTGAGCACTGGATATTTATCTGCAGTGATATAGATATATCCCTTTGCTACTAGAGTCATTATTATTTCCCTTAAGCTATCTACACTGTGTTCTTTCATTATTCCATAAGTAGACACTTTATCCAAGTTGAATTCTAGTATTTTTTTATTTCTAGATCCACGGAGAACTCCAGTTACCATAGTAAGTCCATATCTTTGATCAACTCTATATATACATGATAGTATCTTTTGAGCATCAATTGTGATATCTATCATTTCAGATTCATCTAAACAGTTCCCACAGTTGTTACATTTCTCAAATGAAACAGTTTCACCAAAGTATTCCAGTATACCACGTCTCAAGCAATTATTAGTATGACAATAATCAATTAGATACTGTAGATTTTCATAGAGTAGTGTCTCTCTTTTTTCTGACATATAATTATTTTGTATAAGTAGTTTTTGCTTTACTATATCTGAAGGAGAATACAGAAGTATACAGTGGCTTAATTCACCATCTCTACCTGCACGTCCAGCCTCTTGATAATATGCTTCCATATTTTGAGGCATATTGTAGTGAATGACAAATCTTACATCGGGTTTGTCTATACCCATTCCAAATGCATTTGTAGCTACTATTATCTGGACCCTATTATATATAAAATCCTCTTGATGTTTTTCTCTTGTTTGAGAATTCATACCCCCGTGATAAGAGGCTGCACTAAAGCCATTTGATTGAAGTTTTTCAGCTAAACCCTCAACTGCCTTTCTAGTAGCACAGTATATAATACCTGTTCCATCAGGAAAGTTATCTTTTATATATTTCTCTACATAGGAGAATTTGTCACTCACCTTAACTACTGCATAAAATAAGTTTGGTCTATCAAATCCTATAATAGATTCTATTGGATTTCTTAGTTCTAGTAATTTTTTTATTTCGTTGACAACTTCTACTGTAGCAGTTGCAGTATATGCTGAAACTACAGGACGATTAGGAAGAGAAGCGATAAACCTTGGAATTTCTGTATAAGATGGTCTAAAGTCATGTCCCCACTGACTAATACAATGGGCTTCATCTATTGCTAGCATTGAAATATCAATATCCCTTACTAAATTTATAAATGAAAATGTATTTAAACGCTCAGGTGCAACATATACTATCTTATATTTATTGTCTCTTATTTCCTTTAATCTACGATTAAACTCCATATCATCTAGTGTGCTATTTAAAAATGTAGAATGTATTCCTATTTCATCGAGTGCGTCTACTTGATCCTTCATTAGAGATATTAGAGGTGAAATAACTATAGTAAGGCCAGGGAGTAATACAGCAGGAAGCTGATAACAAAGAGATTTACCACCACCAGTAGGCATTATACCAAGTACATCCTTACTATTTAAAACCCCATTAATTATTACTTCTTGACCTTCTTTAAACTTATCATAACCAAAATATGTACTAAGAGCCTGCAAAGTATCCAAAAAACCACCTCCAAGACAATTTTATCTTTAATGGATGGGAATATCAAGTAGAAAAATACCTTGTTTACTTCACTAGCATTTATTTATCCCTAAATATTGTTTACTTTTTTCCTTAGTGTTATAATAATCTATAAAGATAATGAAAGGTTGAGGGTTTTGGAAATAATATTAAATGGACTAGAAGAGACAAGAGAATTTGGGATAAAACTTGGTAGCCTATTGAAGCCTGGAGACGTGGTCTGCCTTAATGGGCAATTAGGAGCTGGAAAGACTACTATCACTAAATCGATAGGCATAGGGCTTGGAGTAGAGGATTATATAACTAGTCCTACATTTTCCCTTATAAATGAATACGATGGAAGATGTCCAGTATATCACTTTGATGTCTATAGACTTGAAAATACAGAAGAGTTATATGACTTAGGATTTGATGAATATTTCTACGGTAAAGGTGTATCAATAATCGAGTGGGCAAATAAAATAGAATCATTTCTTCCAGAGGAAAAAATAGTAGTAGATATAGAAAATACAAATAATATAGATGAGAGAAGAATTAAAATTACAATTTATGGCGATAGATATAAAGAGATATTAGAGGAGTTGGATATAAATTGAAAATATTATCACTAGATACATCAACAATGATGGCGAGTTGTGCAGTAATGGATGAGACTAGGGTACTTGGAGAATTTTCTCTAAGTCAAGAGATGAGCCATTCAGAAAGCCTTGTGCCTATGATAGATGAAATTCTGCAGGGTTTAAACTTAAAGATAAATGATATAGATTTATATGGAGTAGCTATAGGACCAGGTTCATTTACAGGGCTTAGGATAGGAGTGGCAACTGTAAAGGCCTTCTCACATATGTTTGACAAGCCTATAATAGGAGTGTCTACACTTGAAGGTTTAGCTTTTAATCTTCCCCACAATGAAATAGTAGTTCCAATGATAGATGCCAGAAGAAACAGGGTCTATACTGGAATATACTCTTGGAATCATGGACAACTTAAAACCATAGTGGAAGCAGATGCAGTTGAAATAGATGAATTACTAGAAAAACTAGATAAAAATTATAATAATATAGTAGTAAGCGGTGATGGGGCTACTCTTTATAGAGAAAGGATTAGTCAAGTATTAAAAGAAAAGGTATACTTTGCAACTATAGGACAAAATTATTGCAAGGCTACAAGTATAGGAGAGCTTGCCTTAAACAAGTATAACGCGGGGTATAGAGATGATTACTACACAATAGTACCAGATTATCTTAGGAAATCTCAAGCTGAAAGAGAGCTTATGAAAAAGGAGTAATATATATATGAAAATAATTGTAAGGAAAATGCAAGAGAGTGATTTAGATAGGATTGTAGAAATAGAGAATTCTTGTTTTACTACACCTTGGTCTAAGAATTCTCTTTTCTTGGAAGTCACTAAAAACCAACTTGCAAAATATTCTGTTGCAGAAGTGGATGGACTAGTAGTTGGATATGGTGGGATATGGCTAATATTGGATGAAGGACATATTACAAATATTGCAGTAGATAAAGAATATAGAAGACTTGGAGTAGGAAAAAGACTCTTAGAAGAGCTTATAAGTTTGTGTAGAAAATATGAAATAATGGGAATGACTTTAGAGGTCAGAGAAGACAATGAACCTGCAAAAGAACTTTATAAGAGTTACGGATTTATAGAAAACGGTAGAAGACCAAATTATTATCAAGATGTAGGAAAAGACGCAATACTTATGTGGAAAAAATTAGAAAGTAGAGAGTGATTATATGTTGACATTAGCAATAGAAACTTCATGTGATGAGACATCGTGTGCTGTATTAAAAGATGGTAGGCAAGTATTATCAAATATAATATCTTCTCAAATAGAGATTCATAAAAAATTTGGAGGAGTAGTACCAGAAGTAGCATCGAGAAAACATATTGAAAGTATAAATAATATAGTTCAAGAAGCCCTAGACAAAGCAAAGGTTGGTTTTAAAGATATAGACTTAGTAGGAGTTACTAGAGGACCTGGTCTTGTAGGCGCACTCTTAATAGGGATATCTACAGCCAAAGCTATAGCGTATGGACTAGACAAGCCTATAGTGGGAGTAAATCATATAGAAGGACATGTATGTGCAAACTATATTGAACATCCTGATCTTAAACCACCATTTACTTGTCTAATAGTCTCTGGAGGACATACATATCTTGTACAGGTAAATGGATATACAGACTATGAACTAATAGGTAGAACTAGAGATGACGCGGCTGGAGAGGCCTTTGATAAGGTTGCAAGATCTCTCGGACTAGAATATCCAGGGGGACCTTTAATAGACAAACTTTCAAAGATAGGCAACAAAGATGCTATAGATTTTCCAAGAGTGATGTTAGAAAAGGATTCATATGACTTTTCCTTTAGCGGACTTAAAACAGCGGTACTAAATTATATAAATCAAAACAAACAGAAAGATAAAGAAATAATAGTAGAAGATGTTGCAGCAAGTTTTCAACAGGCTGTTTTGGATGTACTTGTGGATAAGTCTTTTAGACTTGCAAAGGAAAAGAAGTCAGATAAAATAGTAATAGCAGGTGGAGTTGCTGCAAATAGTGGCCTTCGTAATATGATGGAGAAAAGAGGAATAGAAGAAGATGTTGATATCTTTTATCCATCAAGGACCTTATGCACAGATAATGCTGCAATGATAGGTTCTGCTGCATATTTCAACTATCAAGCGGGTAATAAATCTGATTTATATTTGGGTGTTATGCCAAATTTATCATTAAAACAATAAATTCCTACAAAGTATTCCACACATTGTTTACAAATAAAACTATATTTAATGATATTCTATGTGGACAATGTGGAAAAAATATAAAAGGCTCAGTAATACAAGCTTGCGGCTGTGGATAACTCTGTGGGTATTGTTCATAACTTGTGGAATACTTGTGGGTTATTATTCAGTTAAAGAAATCCAATCTTCATAAAGATCATCTAATGAAGATTGGAGAATTTCTCTTTGTTGGGATAAATTCATTACATTTTCATGATCTTCATATATATCTGGACTTGAAAGCTTTAAATCTATATTTTCTATATTATCTTCACATTCTTTGATTGATTCTTCTAAAGCATTTATTTCTTTTCTTTTTTTCCTTTCATTCACTAGTATTTCTTTTTCTTTTTTCTTTTCAAGTTTTATCTGTGTTTTTGTTTTAGTATATTCATCTTCGTCATTGTATAAAAGTTCATTTTTCTTTTCTAAATAATAGTCATAATTTCCAAGGAATTTCGTGATTCCATCTTCTGTTAGTTCAAGAATATTATCCGTTACCCGGTTTAAAAAGTATCTATCATGAGATATTACAAATACCGTTCCTGAATAGTCGATAAGTGCATCTTCTAACACTTCTTTTGAATCTATATCAAGATGATTTGTAGGCTCATCCATAAGTAGGAAATTAGCTTTTGATAGCATTAACTTTAAAAGAGAAAGCCTGCCTTTTTCGCCACCACTAAGATCTGATATTTCCTTAAATATATCATCACCTATAAACATAAACTGACTTAGCATTTTTCTAACAGTAAAATGATCAAACTTAGGGTTTTCATCCCATATTTCATCGATTATTGTCTTGTTTAAATTTAAATTCTCCATTTCTTGGTCAAAGTATCCTGCTACTACATTGTGACCAATCTCTATACACCCCTGGTCTTTTTTCATTTCTCCAAGTATGATTTTAAATAAAGTAGTTTTACCAATTCCATTGGCACCTATCAATCCTACTCTATCTCCCTTATATATTTCAAAGCTGATATCATCTAATAGTTTTAAATCTCCAAAGGACTTTTCTATATGTGAAACATTTAAGACATCTTTTCCTGAAGATAGTTTTGGTTCAAATTTTATCCTTGCTTTTGCGTCATCAGATTGTGGAGCATCGATTAAATCCATTTTATTTAGCATCTTCTCTCTGCTTCTTGCAAGGCGATTGTATCTTTCACCACCGTAAGCTTTAAATCTTTCTATAATTTCCTTTTGCCTTTTAATTTCCTTTTGCTGATTATCAAAATGTTTTTCCTTGAGCTCTAAATCTGTTTTTCTTCTAGACATAAAATCTGTATAATTTGTGTTATAAGATTTAAGTCCCAAGTTTTCCATATGAAAGATTCTATTCACTACTCTATCTAGAAAATATCTATCGTGAGATATTATTAATGTAGCTCCTTTATACTCTTTTAAAAACCTTTCAAGCCAATCTATAGAAGCTATATCTAAGTGATTTGTTGGCTCATCAAGGAATAGTAAATCTGGCTTTTGAAGAAGTAGCTTAGCCAAAAGCAATCTAGATTTTTGACCACCACTTAGTACATTTACAGGTTTTTCTAGTTCATCATCTTGAAATCCAAGACCTTTTAAAACACCTTTTATCTCTGACTTATAGCCATATCCATTAAGTTCTGTAAATTCTTCAGACAGATTTGAATATTCTTCCATCAAAAGATCCAATGATTCACTATGACCATTTTCTCCTTCTTTAGCCATTTTAGTTTCTAAATCCCTTAAGTCGTCTTCCATCTTTATTAAATGTTCAAATATATTCATTGTCTCATCAAACACAGTTTTATCTGATTCTATATTTGTATTTTGTTTTAAGTAACCAATTCTCACACCTTTTTGAATATATATATGCCCACTATCCTTAAACAACTCTCCAGCTAATATATTAAAGAGTGTAGTTTTACCAGTTCCATTAAGACCTACTACACCTATCTTATCTCCATCTTCTACATTAAAGCTAATATCTTCAAGTATAGGATCGATTCCATATGATTTATTTAAATTGCTACATGAAAGAACCAACATGTTTTTTCCTCCTAAATGTTATTCTTCTCTATTGTATCAAAAAAACAGATGCTTTAAAAGAATGCCATAGAGGAAAACATGACTTTTTTTATTTATTATAAAAATAGCTGCCTTCTCAATACTAAGAAGACAGCCGTTTTTTATTCTAACTCCATTGCCATGGACGAAAGTATTCTATCTATTAAATCTAAATTACATCTTTTATCGCTGGTATAATGTGTACAGTATTCGCAACTAGGTTCTTCTATATCTGTAGATGATGTAAAAGAATTATCACTAGGCTCATATTGACTACAGTTCATTGCAATTTTGATTAATTGTTCTTGATTTGCCACTCTAATCACTCCTTTCAACATTATTCTTCTACCAAATAGATATAAATATACTTGTAAAAAACAATTGCATTATATACCCCCTCGTGGTATAATTATTTATAATAGAAATGGAGGGAAAAACAATGAAAGTACTAATAAACAACGATGCAAAAGA
>CAYRYO010000031.1:0-20335 GCA_964428475.1 uncultured Tissierellaceae bacterium | reverse complement strand
AAGGTGGAAGAACAGTAGGATCAGGAGTTGTAACTAAGGTTCTTGCTTAATTAAATATAGTTTAGCAGAGTTTAATATTAAACTCTGCTAAACTATATATAACAAAAATAAATAAAAAAACTCTAGTTTATTTAAAAAAAAGCTTGAGTTTTTGCTTTATATGTTATAGAATGTATTAGTGTTCAAATTTAGGCATTGCGATGATACAAAAGGTGGCTGTGTATAACAGGAAATTTTTGTTGAGAATGTCCGATTTTAAATCGGGCGACTAGGATTACTTGATTATTTTATTAAATAAAATACAACACACCAGGCACGGTGTATCGGTAATTCGAGTCGCATGTAAAAAACAAATAACATGCGATAGAGGGAGGGAATTAAATGTCAAATAAAGGAAAACAAAAAATAAGAATTAGGCTAAAAGCTTATGATCACGAGTTATTAGATAGTTCCGCTGAGAGAATTGTTGAAACTGCAAAGAGGACAGGTGCGGATGTATCTGGTCCAGTACCATTACCAACTGAAAAAGAAATAATTACGATACTTAGAGCAGTTCATAAATACAAAGACTCTAGAGAACAATTTGAACAAAGAACTCATAAGAGATTAATCGATATCTTAAACCCAACACAAAAAACTGTGGATTCACTTATGAAATTGAATTTACCAGCTGGTGTAGATATAGAGATAAAGTCATAACTCAAGTTATATGATTACAAGAGTAATCCGCTGTAAGATAATAGGAGGTGTAGATATGAAAAACATGATTGGAAAAAAGGTTGGAATGACTCAAATCTTCATGGAAAATGGTCAGGTCGTACCTGTAAGTGTTATAGAAGCAGGACCTTTAACAGTCGTTCAAAAGAAAACTGTTGAAAATGATGGTTATAATGCAATCCAAGTTGGATTTGCTAATATAAAAGAAAGAAGAATAAATAAACCTGCAAAAGGACATTTTGATAAAGCAGATTTAGAATACAAAAAATATCTAAGAGAATTTAAAGTTGATAATCCGAGTGATTATGAAATTGGACAAGAAATAAAAGTAGATGCCTTTCAAGAAGGAGACGTGGTAGATGTTACTGGTACTTCAAAAGGTAAAGGTACTCAAGGTGTTATAAAGAGACACGGATTTTCTAGAGGTAGAGAAACTCATGGTTCTAAATTCCATAGGGCGCCAGGTGGCCTGTCAGCAGGTACTTATCCAGGAAGAGTGTTCAAAGGACATAAAATGGCTGGGAGAATGGGTAATGAAAAGGTTACAGTTCAAAACCTTGAAATAGTAAGAGTTGACGTTGATAAAAACCTTATCCTTATAAAAGGTGCTATACCAGGGCCTAAAAAAGGACTAGTAATGATAAAAGAAACCGTGAAATAATAATATCGTCAGAAAGGAGGATGAAAATGCCTAAAGTAAATGTATTAAACATGTCAGGTGAACAAGTAGGAGAAATTGAATTAAGTGAAGATATATTTGGTGTTGAGATAAATCAACATGTTGTTTATGAAGTAGTAAAAAATCAACTTGCAAACAAAAGACAAGGCACTCAATCAGCTAAAACTAGAGCTGAAGTAAGAGGCGGTGGAAGAAAACCTTGGAGACAAAAAGGTACAGGTAGAGCTCGTCAAGGTAGTGTAAGTGCACCACATTTCACTGGTGGTGGTGTAGTGTTTGCACCAAAACCTAGAGATTATAGTTACAAGGTGCCTAAAAAGGTTAGAAGACTTGCGCTTAAGTCAGTGCTGACTTCAAAAGTTGAAATGGGAGAAATTATAGTTGTAGATAAGATAGATTTTGATGCACCTAAAACTAAAGATATGGCAAACTTTTTAGCAAAGATAAATGCTGACAAGAAAGCTCTGATAGTTATGGAAGAGAAAAATGCAAATGTTATTAAATCAGCTAGCAATATTCCTAATGTACAAACTGCTCTTGTAAATACAATAAATGTCTATGATATATTAAAATACAATTCATTTATAATAACTAAAGAAGCAGTGAAAAAAGTGGAGGAGGTGTATTCATAATGCGTAATCCACATGATGTTATAATCAAGCCTATAATAACAGAGAGAAGTATGGATGATATGGCGGAGGGTAAGTATACTTTCCAAGTAGACAAGAGAACTACGAAATCTGAAGTTAAAAAAGCAGTAGAAACAATTTTTGGCGTTAAAGTTGAAAAGGTATCTACCATGAATATAATAGGAAAAGTAAAAAGACAAGGACTTCATTCGGGCAAAAGACCTGATTGGAAAAAGGCTATTGTTAAATTAACAGAGGAATCTAAGAGAATTGAATTCTTTGAAGGTATGGAGTAAAAAAAGTTTTTTAGAAGGAGGGAAAAAAGATGAGCGTTAGAAAATTTAAACCAACTTCTCCAGCACTTAGAGAGATGACGGTTTCTACATTTGAAGAAATAACAAAAGTAGATCCTGAAAAATCGTTACTTGCTACTTTAACTAAGAGTGGGGGAAGAAACTCTCAAGGTAGAATAACTAGTCGTCATAGAGGTGGCGGAGCCAAGAGGAAATATAGAATAATAGATTTTAAAAGAACTAAAGATGGAATACCTGGACGTGTTGCAAGCATTGAATACGATCCAAATAGAAGTGCAAATATAGCTTTGATAAACTATGTAGATGGTGAGAAGAGATATATATTAGCACCAAATAAATTGAATGTTGGAGATATGATAGAGTCTGGAGAAAAAGCAGATATTAAAATTGGGAATGCACTACAACTAAGAGATATACCAGTTGGTACAAACATTCACAATATCGAATTAAAGCCAGACAAAGGCGGGCAACTTGTAAGATCAGCGGGAACTACAGCTCAATTAATGGCTAAAGAAGGAGATTTTGCACAATTAAAACTTCCTTCAGGAGAATTCCGTTTAGTTAGAATTGAATGTCGTGCTACAATAGGTCAAGTTGGAAATATTTCGCATGAGACTATTACAATAGGTAAAGCTGGTAGATCAAGACATATGGGTAAACGTCCTCATGTAAGAGGTAGTGCCATGAACCCAGTAGATCATCCACACGGTGGTGGAGAAGGTAGAACTCCAATAGGAATGCCTGCACCATTAACTCCATGGGGAAAACCAACTATGGGACTTAAAACTAGAAAGAAAAAGAAAAAATCTAACAAATATATCGTGAGAAGAAGAACTAAATAGTTAATTTATGAAAGGAGGAACAAGTAATGGGTAGATCTCTAAAAAAGGGACCTTTTATTGATGATCATCTTATTAAAAAAGTTGAAGCATTAAATAAAAACAATGAAAAGAAAGTCATCAAGACATGGTCTCGTCGCTCAACTATATTTCCAGAGATGGAAGGACATACAATAGCTGTTCATGACGGAAGAAAACATGTTCCCGTATATATAACTGAAGATATGGTAGGTCACAAACTAGGTGAATTCGTAACAACTAGAACATTTAGATCTCATATCAATAAATCGGAAAAATCAACTGGTTTAAGATAGATAAGAAGGAGGGAAACTTAGTGGAAGCTAAAGCTATAGCTAAATACATACGAATTTCACCCTTAAAGGTAAACTTCATATGTAGAGAAATCAAAGGCAAACAAGTAGATGAAGCTTTATCAATACTGAAATTTACACCCAAAAGAGGTGCTAAGGTATTGGAAAAAGTGCTTAATTCTGCAATTGCAAATGCTGAGAATAATTTAAGTTTAGATAGAGACAATCTTTATGTATCAGAAGCTTATGCAAATGATGGTCCTCATATGAAAAGATGGAGACCTAAGGCGAGGGGAATGGCTTATCCTATACTAAAAAGAAGTAGTCATATAGGAGTAGTAGTAAAGGAAAGAGAATAGAAAAGGAGGGATAGTTAATGGGTCAAAAAGTTAACCCACACGGTTTAAGAGTCGGAGTGATAAAAGAATGGGATTCAAAATGGTATGCAGATAAAAAGACATTTAACGAATACTTAGTAGAAGATTACAAGATTCGTCAGTATGTTAAAAAGAAATTATTTATATCTGGAATCTCAACTATTGAAATAGAAAGAGCTGCTAATAGAATTAAGCTTTCAGTACACACAGCTAAACCTGGAATGGTAATAGGTAAAGGCGGTTCAGGAGTAGAAGAATTAAGAAAAGAATTAGAAAAAATGACTAAGAAGTCTGTTGTTATAAATGTAGAAGAAATAAAGATTCCTGAGTTAAATGCACAACTAGTTGCTGAGAACATAGCTTCCCAACTAGAGAGAAGGGTATCATTTAGAAGAGCTATGAAACAATCAATCCAAAGAACTATGAGATTTGGGGGAAAAGGAATTAAAACTCAAGTAGCTGGTAGGGTTGGTGGAGCAGATATGGCAAGAACAGAAGGTTACAGTGAGGGGACAATACCTCTACAAACATTAAGGGCGGACATAGACTATGGATTTGCAGAAGCGGATACTACTTATGGAAAACTTGGTGTTAAGGTATGGCTATATAAAGGAGAAATATTGCCTACTAAAAAAGAAAATAAAACAGAAGAAATTGATAAATAAATATAAATTTCCTGAGGAAGGAGGACAATATTATGTTAATGCCTAAAAGAGTAAAATATCGTAGAGTTCATAGAGGAAGAATGAAAGGATTGGCAACTCGTGGAAACACAATCACTTATGGTGAATATGGACTTCAAGCGCTTGAACCAACTTGGATTACTTCCAATCAAATAGAAGCTGCTAGACGTGCTATGACAAGATATGTAAAAAGAGGCGGTAATATTTGGATCAAGGTATTTCCTGACAAACCAGTTACGGAAAAACCAGCTGAAACACGTATGGGTTCTGGAAAGGGTTCACCTGAATATTGGGTAGCAGTAGTAAAGCCTGGTAGAATAATGTTTGAAATGGGTGGAGTATCAGAAGAAGATGCTAGAGAAGCTATGAGACTTGCTGCAAACAAATTACCGATAAAAACAAAGTTTGTTATGCGTGAAGAAGCGCAAGAAAAGGGTGGTGAAGCTAATGAAAGCTAAAGAGGTACGCCAATTATCAGGTGCAGAATTAAACAATCAATTAACAGAATTTAAAGCTGAATTATTCAATTTAAGATTTCAATTGGCGACTGGTCAATTAGATAATCCATTGAGAATTAAAACAGTTAGAAAAGATATAGCTCGTGTTAAGACGATAATAAGAGAACGAGAACTAGGTATAAGAAAGGAGGTTTAATCTTAGATGGAAAGAGGAAATCGTAAGGTTAGAACAGGTAGAGTAGTTAGTGATAAGATGGATAAAACTGCAGTGGTTAGCGTTGAAACATTTGAGACACATCCATTGTATAAGAAAAAATTAAAAAGAACCACTAAGTTTAAAGCTCATGATGAGAACAATGAGTGTGGAATTGGTGACGTAGTTAAGATTATGGAAACTAGACCACTTAGTAAAGATAAAAGATGGAGAGTATTAAGTATAATTGAAAAGGCAAAATAGTCCTTTTAACCTAGGAAGGAGGTAGTCACATGATTCAAACGGAAAGCCGTATGAGGATAGCAGATAATTCAGGAGCGAAAGAAGTATTAGTTATTCGAGTACTAGGCGGAACTAATAAGAAATATGCAAGAGTTGGAGATATAGTGGTTTGTTCGGTTAAAGCTGCAACACCTGGTGGAGTTGTTAAAAAAGGTGAAGTGGTAAGAGCAGTAGTTGTAAGGACAAAACATGGAGTTAGAAGAAATGATGGATCATATATTAAATTTGATGATAATGCAGCTGTTATAATAAAAGAAGATAAAAACCCAGTGGGTACACGTATATTTGGACCTGTAACTAGGGAACTTAGAAGAGGAAACTTTATGAAAATTATATCCTTAGCACCGGAAGTACTATAGAAGGAGGTGTAGTTGATGCACGTAAAAAGCGGAGATACAGTAGTAGTTATAGCTGGAAAAGATAAAGGTAAAAAAGGAAAAGTTTTAACTGTAATACCTAAAGCAGGAAGAGTCATAGTTGAAGGTGTAAATATGGTTACTAAACACAAGAAACCTCAAGGACCAACATCCCCAGGTGGAATTATAAAAATGGAAGCACCACTTGATTCATCTAATGTAATGTTCTTTTGTGAAAAAGACAAGACTGGAGTTAGGGTAGGACACAATACACTAAAAGATGGATCCAAAGTTAGAGTTTGTAAAAAATGCGGAGAAGTTCTAGATAAATAATACAGAATGGAAGGAGGAATAAGAATGGCTCCTAGGTTAAAAGAAAAATACAACAATGAAGTAGTAAATTCACTGATGGAAAAATTTAAATATGAGAGTGTAATGGAAGTTCCCAAAATAGAAAAGATAGTAATAAATATGGGACTTGGAGAAGGAAGAGACAATCCAAAAGTAATTGAATCAGCAGTAAAAGAACTAGAAATAATTGCTGGGCAAAAACCAGTGGTTACAAAAGCTAAGAAATCAATAGCTAACTTTAAACTTCGTGAAGGAATGAACGTAGGATCTAAAGTTACGCTTAGAGGCGATAGGATGTATCATTTCTTAGATAAATTGATTAATATAGCATTGCCAAGAGTTAGAGACTTTAGAGGAGTTAGTGCTACTGCTTTTGATGGTAGGGGAAACTATGCTATAGGCATAAAAGAACAATTAATATTTCCTGAAATTGAATATGATAAAGTCGATTCAATAAAAGGTTTAGATATTGTTGTAGTTACAACTGCGAAGACTGATGAAGAAGCAAAAGTATTCTTAAAAGAATTGGGAATGCCCTTTAAAAAATAGTTGGGAGGGAAAAAATTGGCTAAAAAATCTATGATAGCTAAACAAAAGAAAAAACAGAAATTTAGCAGTAGAGAATATAATAGATGTAAAATATGTGGAAGACCTCATGCTTACTTAAGAAAATACGGGGTATGTCGTATTTGTTTTAGAGAACTTGCATATAAAGGTCAAATACCAGGAGTTAAAAAAGCTAGCTGGTAGTAAAAAGCTTATGAAAGGAGGTAGCTAGTATGATGACTGATCCAATCGCAGATATGTTAACCAGAATAAGAAATGGTAGTAATGCCAAGCATGATTCTGTTGATGTTCCTGCTTCAAATGTAAAGAAAGAATTAGCTAAGATCTTATTGGATGAAGGTTTTGTAAAAGGCTATGATGTTATAGAGGATGCTAAACAAGGCATTATTAGAATAGATTTAAAATATGGTGCTGAAAATCAAAAGGTTATATCTGGTATAAAGAGGATTTCAAAACCAGGCTTAAGAGTATATGTTAAAGCTGATGAAGTTCCTAGAGTTTTAGGTGGACTTGGAATAGCAGTTATTTCTACTTCTAAAGGAATAATAACAGATAAAATTGCTAGAAAAGAAGGCGTAGGAGGAGAAGTTGTTTGTTACGTATGGTAATAAATGACTAAACTATATGAACAGGAGGTGCACTCATGTCAAGAATAGGATTTAAACCAATCGATATTCCAAATGGCGTGGAAATTAACGTAAATAATGATAATTTAGTTGAAGTCAAAGGACCTAAAGGACAATTATCACAAGTTATAGATAAAGATATGCAAATTGCAATAGAAGATAATGTTTTAACTGTTAGCAGGCCAACTGAAAGCAAGAAACATAGATCAATGCATGGTCTATCAAGAACATTAATTGATAATATGGTAGTCGGAGTTACTGAAGGATATTCAAAGACATTAGAAATAATAGGAACGGGATATAGAGCTGCAAAACAAGGAAAGAAGCTTGTTTTAACTCTAGGATATTCACATCCATTAGAGCTTGAAGATCCAGATGGAATAGAAGTAGAAGTACCTGCTCAAAACAAGATAATTGTTAAGGGTATAAACAAGCAACAAGTAGGTAATTATGCGGCGAATATAAGAAGTTACAGAAAGCCAGAGCCATATAAAGGTAAAGGTGTTAAGTACGAAGATGAAAGAATAAGACGTAAAGTTGGTAAGACTGGTAAGTAGAAGGGAGTGAAAATGTATGTTTAAAAAAATTGATAGAAATGCAAATAGACTGAAAAGACATGAAAGAGTAAGAAAAAATGTTATTGGAACTCCTACTAGACCAAGACTTAATATCTATAGGAGTGGAAAGCATATATATGCTCAAATAATTGATGACTCTGTTGGAAATACATTGGTTTCAGCTTCTACACTAGATAAATCTCTTAATCTTGCAGTTACCAAAAACAAAGAAGCGGCTAAAAGTGTTGGAGAATTAATAGGTAAGAAAGCTTTGGAAAAAGGCATTGAAACTGTAGTATTTGATAGAGGCGGATTTATATATCATGGAAGAGTAAAAGAACTTGCTGATGGAGCTAGAGAAGCAGGTCTTAAATTCTAGCAAAAGGAGGGGAATCAATGAAAAATTCAAATAAAAATAGCAAACAATCAGATTTACAAGAAAGAGTAGTAAGCATTAATCGTGTCACTAAAGTAGTTAAAGGTGGTAGAAATTTTCGTTTTAGTGCCTTGGTTGTTGTAGGCGATGAAAATGGTAATGTAGGCATGGGTATGGCTAAAGCTTTGGAAGTTCCTGAAGCTATTAGAAAAGCTATTCAAGATGCAAGAAAGAACATGATATCAGTTCCTCTTGTTGGAACTACAATTCCACATGAGATTATTGGGCATTTTGGAGCAGGAAAAGTTCTTTTGAAACCAGCTAGAGAAGGTACAGGAGTTATTGCCGGTGGTGCAGTACGTGCTGTATGTGAATTAGCAGGAATTAAGGATATCAGAGGTAAATCTCTAGGAACAAGTAATCCTAGAAATATTGTAAACGCTACTATGGATGCTTTTGAAAACTTAAAAAGAGTAGAAGAAGTAGCAAAATTAAGAGGCAAAACTGTAGAAGAAATATTAGGATAGAGGGGGGATTTGTAATGGCTATGATCAAAATCAAGTTAAATAAAAGTCCTATTGGAAGACCTGAAACCCATAAAAAGACGATAAAGGCATTAGGATTTAGAAAAATTGGTCAGGTAGTGGAAAAGAATGATACCCCTCAAATTAGAGGTATGATACATCAAGTAGACTACATGGTTGAGGTTATAGATTAAGTTTAAGGAGGTGTACTTATGAAACTAAATGAATTAAGACCAAATGAAGGCGGTGGATCTAAGTCTAGAAAAAGACTAGGTAGAGGTATCGGCTCAGGTCTTGGTAAGACATCTGGAAGAGGACATGATGGCCAAAATGCAAGATCTGGAGGAGGAGTTAGACCAGGTTTTGAAGGTGGACAAATGCCCCTATTTAGAAGATTACCGAAAAGAGGCTTTACAAATATATTTGCAAAAGAATTTGTTACTATAAATGTTGAACAATTAAATAGATTTGATGATAATACAGTTGTTAATCCAGAGCTCTTATTTAGAGAAGGCCTAGCTAAAAAAGGCAAGGCAATTGACGGAATAAAGATACTTGGAAATGGAGAATTAACAGTAAAAATAACAGTACAGGCTCATAAGTTCAGTAAAATAGCTGCTGAAAAGATAGAGGCAGCAGGAGGAAAGGTAGAGGTGATTTAAATGCTTTCGACCTTAAGAGATGCTTGGAAAATAGAAGATATAAGAAAGAAAATGTTATTTACACTTCTTATGCTTTTAATATTCAGATTAGGATCTAACATTCCTGTACCTTATATGAATAAGGCTATCATAGCTGATATATTCAAACAATCAGAAGGTGGGATACTACAATTTCTTGATCTGATGGGTGGAGGAACATTTAGTAGATTTTCTATATTTGCTACAAATATATATCCATATATTACAGCATCCATAGTCATTCAACTTTTAACTATAGCTATTCCAAGACTAGAGGAATTAGCTAAAGAAGGAGAAGAAGGTAAAAAGAAAATCAATAAATATACTAGGTATCTAGCAATAGTATTAGCTGGAGTTCAAGCTATAGGATATACATTTGGACTGTTTAAATCTGCAGTTCAGACTACTAATACATTACAAGATGTAATAGTTATATTATCAATGATAGCTGGTACAGCTTTTATGATTTGGATTGGAGAAATGATTACTGAAAAAGGCATAGGAAATGGTATTTCATTATTGATATTTATTGGAATAATTTCTAGGCTTCCTACAAGTTTAATTAACTATATTAACATGGTAAGGCTTGGAGAATTAAATGCAATTAAAGTATTGATATTTGGAATAGTCATTCTTGTAATAGTAGGATTTGTTGTTGCGCTCCAAGAAGGCGAAAGAAAAATTCCAGTGCAGTATGCAAAAAGAGTAGTGGGAAGAAAAATGTACGGTGGACAGAGTACACATATACCTATCAAGGTATCTATGGCAGGTGTTTTACCAGTTATATTTGCATCATCACTACTTGCATTACCACAGACAATTACATTGTTTAGCAAGGGTGCATTTGCAGATTGGGTAACGAAGTTTTTGACACCAGCTGGTAGTGTAGGGATTTGGGTGTATTCTATATTAAATATAGTTTTGATAATGTTCTTTACGTATTTTTATACAGCCATTCAGTTTAATACTGTAGAATATTCAAAGAACCTTCAACAAAATGGTGGATTTATACCTGGAATTAGACCAGGTAGACCAACTTCAGAGCATTTAAATAGAGTAGTAACTCGTATTACCTTTGTAGGCGGTTTAGCTCTTGCTATACTTGCATCACTTCCTATTATTTTATCTAAAATATTTGGAATGCAAGTAAACTTTGGAGGAACTGCTGTAATCATAGTAGTAGGAGTTGCGCTTGAAACAGTTAAACAAATAGAATCACAAATGTTGATGAGACATTATAAAGGGTTTTTAAACTAAGCTATAGGAGATGAAAAAGATGAGACTAGTGCTATTAGGACCACCTGGTGTAGGTAAAGGGACTCAAGCATCAGCTATAGTTAAAAAATACAAGATACCACATATTTCAACGGGAGATATATTTAGAGCCAATATCAAACAAGCTACTGATTTAGGAAACAAAGCTAAACAATACATGGATAAAGGCTTGCTTGTCCCTGATGATCTTGTGGTTTCAATTGTAAAAGATAGATTAACAGAGGAAGACTGTAAGGCAGGCTTCCTACTTGATGGATTCCCAAGAACTATAAAACAAGCAGAAATTCTGGATATAGAACTTATCAATATGGGTATAAATTTGGATAAAGTTGTTAATATTTATGCAGATAAGGAAATATTGATAAAAAGGGCTATTGGCAGAAGAATATGTAAGCTTTGTGGCAAAGCTTACCACATTGAATTTAATCCACCTAAAGAGAAAGGCATTTGTGATTTAGATGGAGGAGAGTTATTCCAAAGAGAAGATGATACTGAAGAAACTGTTGCGACTAGAATAGAAGTGTATCAAAATCAGACGCAGCCACTCATAGCGTATTATAAAGAAAAGGGAATAATAATTGATGTAGATGGAACGCAGGTAATAGAAAAGGTTTTTGACACCATTGTAGAAACATTACAGTAATAATTATTTAGAATATAATAACATTTAAATGTTATTATAAAGAGGTGAAAATAGATGGATTCTAGTGACGAGATTGCCATAGGGCAAGTTGTTAAGTCGCGAGCCGGAAGAGATAAGGGAAAGATTTTCTTGGTTCTTGAGATTGTAGATGATGAACATCTATTAGTCGTTGATGGAGATTTAAGAAAGTTAGATAGACCCAAAAAGAAAAAAATAAAACATTTAATCATATATAACACTGTTGTAGATGGATTAAATTATAAATTGGAAAACAAAATGAAGATTAATAATGCATATATTAGAAAACTTTTAGAACCATTTAATAAGAGTTTCTAAAATTGTGAAACAGGAGGTTAGAAAACCCAATGTCTAAATCTGACGTTATTGAAGTAGAAGGTATTGTAGTAGATGCTTTACCGAATGCTATTTTTAAAGTGAAACTAGAAAATGGTCATGAGATTTTAGCTCATATTTCTGGCAAGCTGAGGATGAACTATATAAGAATATTGCCAGGTGATAAGGTGACAATGGAGTTATCGCCCTACGATTTGACTAAAGGAAGAATAACCTGGCGAAACAAGTAGCAAGGAGGGATTTTAAGTGAAAGTTAAACCATCAGTTAAAAAGATCTGTGAAAAATGTAAAATTATTAAAAGAAATGGACGAGTAATGGTTATTTGTGAAAATCCACGACACAAACAAAAGCAAGGTTAACAAAATAGATGATTTATTGTATTTATTATAGGAGGTGCACGAAATAATGGCTAGAATTTCAGGTATTGACTTACCAAGAGATAAGAGAATTGAGATTGCTTTAACTTATATATTTGGTATAGGCAAACCAAGATCAAATGAAATCTTGGAAAAAGCTGGTATAGATAGAAATACTAGAGTTAAAGATTTAACTGAGTCGGAAGTATCAGAGTTAAGGAATGTTATAGACACTTACAAAGTTGAAGGTGACTTAAGAAGAGATGTTGCTCTTAATATAAAAAGACTTAGAGAAATCAATTGCTATAGAGGAATAAGACATAGAAGGAATCTTCCAGTGAGAGGACAAAATACTAAGAATAATGCAAGGACAAGAAAAGGTCCTAAGAGATTAGTAACTAAGAAAAAGTAAGTAAAGGAGGGAAAATAAGTGGCAGCTAAAAAAGGAAAAGCAACACGTGTCAGAAGAAGAGAGCGTAAGAATATAGAGAGAGGCCAGGCACATATTCAGTCTACATTTAACAATACTATGGTTACCTTGACAGATTTACAAGGCAATGTATTATCATGGGCAAGTGCAGGACAATTAGGTTTTAGAGGTTCAAGAAAATCCACTCCTTTCGCAGCACAACAAGCAGCTGAAGAAGCAGCAGCTAAAGCAATGGAACATGGGTTAAAGAGTGTTGAAGTATTTGTAAAAGGACCAGGTTCAGGAAGAGAAGCAGCTATTAGGTCATTACAGGCAGCGGGTCTAGAAGTAAATATGATTAAGGATGTTACTCCGATTCCACATAATGGATGTAGACCACCAAAAAGAAGAAGAGTTTAATAGGAGGTGTAAATAGATGAGATATACAGGGCCAGTTTGTAGACTTTGTCGTAGGGAAGGAATGAAGCTATTTCTTAAAGGAGATAGATGCTATACTGATAAATGTGCTATAGTTAAGAAAAACTATGCTCCAGGACAACACGGACAAGGAAGAAAGAAAGTAACTGAATACGGCTTACAACTTAGAGAAAAACAAAAAGTACGTAGATTTTATGGTATTTCTGAATCACAGATGTTAAAGTACTTTAACATGGCTGATAAGATGCAGGGAATAGCAGGTGAAAACCTACTTAAGGTATTAGAACTTAGATTAGATAATGTTGTTTATAGAATGGGTTTTGGAGCTTCTAGAGCAGAAGCTAGACAACTTGTAACACATGGTCACTTTACAGTCAATGGATCTAAATCAACTATACCTTCAGCACTAATATCAGTTGGAGATATTGTTGAAGTTAAAGCGAAAAGCAAATCAAGTGAGAAAATCAAAGAATTAGTTGATAATCACAATGGAAATACTGTTAGATGGGTAGATATGGATCTTGAAAACTTAAAGGGTAGCATAATAGCTGAGCCAACTAGAGAAGATATAGACATTCCAGTAGAAGAGCACTTAATTGTTGAGTTGTACTCTAAATAATATTATTTATGAAAAGTTACCCTCATATTTTAACAAACTAACTTTAAGGAGGGTTAATGTTAATGATGGAGATTGAGAAGCCGAGAATTGAAATTTTAGAATTAAGTGATGATGAATCTTATGGTAAATTCATGGTAGAACCTCTTGAAAGAGGTTATGCAATTAGTTTAGGAAATTCTCTTAGAAGAGTTTTACTATCATCCTTACCTGGAGCTGCTATTTCTTCTATAAAGATTCAAGGTGTACTTCATGAATTTTCGACGATACCTGGGATATTAGAAGATGTTCCAGAAATAATCTTAAATATAAAAGGAATTGCTGCAAAGATACATGGAGATGATCCTGCTGTACTTCGAATAGAAGCAAAAGGTGCACAAACTATCACTGCTGGCGATATAATTACAGGGACAGATGTTGAGATAATAAATACAGATCATCACATAGCTACTGTAAACGATGATGGAGATCTTTATATAGAACTCGAAATTAAAAAGGGTAGAGGATATGATGTAGCAGAAAAAAATAAAAAAGAAAATCAATCTGTTGGAGAAATCCCAGTTGATTCATCTTTTACTCCTGTTACAAAAGTAAACTTTGCAGTAGAAAATACAAGAGTTGGTCAAATAACAAATCTTGATAGATTAGTACTTGAAGTTTGGACAAATGGCACAATTAGTGCAGATGAAGCTACTTCTCTTGGAGCAAAGATACTTACAGAACATTTAAATCTATTTATTGGACTTACAGAACATGTAAATGAAGTAGAGATAATGGTAGAAAAAGAAGAAGATAAAAAAGAAAAAGTTCTGGAAATGACAATTGAAGAATTAGACCTTTCTGTTAGAAGTTACAATTGTCTAAAAAGAGCAACTATAAATACAGTTGAAGAGCTGGTAGAAAAGAATGAAGAAGATATGATGAAAGTAAGAAATCTTGGTAAGAAATCCCTTGAGGAAGTACAAAGAAAACTTGCTGAATTAGGATTAAGCTTAAAAAAATCTGATGAATAACAAGGCATGAAGGAGGGATAAATGTGACAACATTAAGAAAACTTGGTCGCCCTACAGATCATAGGCAAGCAATGCTTAGAAATCTAGTGACATCTCTGTTGAAAAATGAAAGAATAGAAACAACTGTTACTAGAGCTAAAGAAGCTAAAAGAATGACAGATAAAATGATTACCTTAGGAAAAAGAGGAGATCTACATGCAAGAAGACAAGTTTTAGCTTATGTATATGAAGAAGATATCGTTACAAAACTATTTGACGAAATCGCACCTAAATACGAAGATAGAAATGGTGGGTATACTAGAGTACTAAGAGTTGGACCTCGCCGTGGTGACGGAGCAGAAATTGCAATATTAGAATTAGTATAGAGGTAGGGGATTAAGTTTTAACTTAGTCCCTTTTGTATATGTAATTTTATTTTTTATTGTGAAATTATGATTGTTATGCTATATTATATTGAATGTTAAATATAGATTTCTATTTTGAATTGAGGGATGAAATGGATGATGCAATGATTAAAATAAAAGATGTGACATATGAGTACAAGTCACTTATTGACGATAGTATTCAAAAAGCTGTAAAAAACATCAATATAGAAGTAAAAAAAGGTGAGTTTTTGGTAATTTTAGGACATAATGGTTCGGGAAAATCAACTCTGGCAAAGCTTATGAATGGACTCCTTATACCTACTCATGGAGACGTAGATGTAATGGGTATGAATACCAAAGATGACGAACAAATATGGGATATAAGAGAAAAGGCAGGTATGGTATTTCAAAACCCAGATAATCAAATCGTGGCTACTATAGTAGAAGAAGATGTAGCTTTTGGGCCAGAAAATCTTGGGATTCCACCCGCTGAAATTAGAAAGAGAGTAGATGAAGCATTAGACTTGGTTGAAATGTCAGAATATAAAAGGCATGCTCCACATCTATTATCTGGAGGACAAAAACAAAGAGTCGCTATAGCAGGTATACTTGCTATGAAGCCAGATTGTATTATTTTTGATGAGCCAACTTCGATGCTTGATCCAAATGGAAGAATAGAGGTCATGAATACCATAAAGAGATTAAATGAAGACGATGAAAAGACAATAGTACTTATAACTCATTATATGGATGAGGCAGTCCAGGGAGATAGAGTATTAGTCATGGAAGAAGGCGAGATAGTCATGGAAGGAACACCTAAAGAAATATTTAGTCAAGTTGACAAAGTAAAATCTTATGGTTTAGATGTTCCACAAGTAACGGAACTTGCATATGAACTTATAAAATCGGGAATTAATTTAAAAAGAGATATTTTATCTATAGAAGAATTGGTGGAATTACTATGATTATGAAAATAAGTGATTTGAATTATATATATAATCCTAATACTCCTTTTGAAAAGAAGGCATTAGATAATATAAACCTAGAGATTGATGAAGGTGAATTTATTGGATTAATAGGCCATACTGGTTCAGGTAAATCAACCTTAGTTCAGCACTTAAATGGTTTGATGAAGCCTACATCAGGTAGTATCATCATAGACGGTCAAGACATAACAAAGAAAGATACAAATTTAAAGTCTATAAGGCAAAAAGTTGGTCTAGTATTTCAATATCCAGAGCATCAATTATTTGAAGAAACAATATATAAAGACATTGCATTTGGACCAAAGAATTTGGGATTAAGTGAAAATGAAATAAAGATGCGTGTAAAGGATTCTATGGAGCTAGTAGGCCTTGACTATGAAACCCTAAAGGACAGGTCGCCATTTGAACTCAGCGGAGGTCAAAAGAGAAGGGTTGCAATAGCAGGCGTCATTGCTATGAAGCCTAAGATATTGATACTAGATGAGCCCACAGCAGGACTTGACCCAAGAGGCAGAGATGAGATACTTGGAGAAATCAACAAGCTATATAAAAGTGGGGATATAACGATAATACTGGTATCACATAGCATGGAAGACATAGCAAAATTAGTTGATAGAATACTTGTAATGCATAGGGGAAAAGTTGTGATGGATGATAGCACACTAGAAATATTTAGAAGATCAGATGAATTAAAGAACATAGGCCTTGGAGTACCCCAGATAACCGAGTTTATGAAAGCGTATCATAATAGGGGAAATGATGTAAAAGAAACTGTGTTAACCGTAGCAGAAGGACGAGATGAAATATTAAGATACATAAGGAGTAAGAGTGATGCTTAAAGATATAACAATAGGACAATACTTTCCAGGAAATAGCATAATTCACAGGCTAGATCCTAGAATAAAAATGATTATAGTAACTTTATTCATAGGCTCATTATTTTTCATAAATAATTTTATCCCCTATGTGTTTATACTTGGTTTTATACTTGGAATTATTAAGATATCAGGCCTTCCTTTTAATTATATATTAAAAGGGCTTAAGCCTCTTATATTTATTATATTAATTACATTTTCTATCAATATCTTCCTAACCAAAGGAGAAGTTTTGTGGAGGGTGGGTCCTCTTGCAATTACAAAAGAAGGACTTTATTTTGCTGTATTTATGGCACTTAGACTTATATTTTTAATAACTGGGACGTCACTTTTAACCCTTACAACATCTCCAATAGCTTTAACAGATGGAATAGAAAGTCTTTTAAATCCATTTAAAAAGATAGGACTTCCAGCACATGAACTAGCTATGATGATGACAATAGCACTTAGATTTATTCCTACACTTCTTGAAGAAACGGATAAGATAATGAAGGCTCAAATGGCAAGAGGTGCAGATTTTGAATCTGGCAATATATTGAGGCGTGCAAAGAATCTAGTTCCGCTATTAGTCCCACTATTTATCAATGCATTTAGAAGAGCAGAAGAACTTGCTACGGCTATGGAAGCAAGATGTTATAGAGGTGGAGATAATAGAACAAGACTCAATGAATTGAAACTAGACAGAAAAGATATAGTTATTCTTTTTACTTCTATTCTTTTCTTTGGTCTGATCGTTTCATCTAGGTTTTTAATGGGGTAATTTATGAAGAATATAAAACTTATTATTGAATATGAAGGAACAGCTTATTCAGGCTGGCAAAGACAAGACGATGTAGATACTATACAGGAAAATGTTGAAAATGCAGTATATAGACTCATAGGAGAAGATATAAAACTAATTGCATCAGGCAGAACTGATAAGGGAGTTCATGCACTTGGTCAAGTGGCAAATTTTAGGACAGGGTCAATAATCCCAGGGGAAAACTATAAACTTGCACTGCAAGAGCATTTACCTGACGATATAACTATTGTAGATTCTCAAGAGGTAGATATTAGATTTCACTCTAGATTTGATGCAAGGGGTAAGATATATAGGTATAAGGTATATAATGGAAAACTTCCAAGAGCTCTTTATAGAAATTTATATTATCATTATTCATATGATGTGGATTTAGAAAAAATAATGAGAGCATCCAAATATCTTATAGGAACTCATGACTTTAAATCTTTTATGGCTAAAAGATGCTTTGCAAAAAGTACGATTAGAACAATAACAGATATTTCAGTAGAAAAGAATGGTGATTTTATAGAATTTGTTATACAAGGAAATAGTTTTTTAAGATATATGATAAGGATAATAGTGGGTACGTTATTGCAAGTAGGAGTAGGGAAAATACAGATAGAAGAGCTATCAGGGATAATTGATGGCAAAAAGAGAAGGTATGCTGGAATAACGGCACCAGCACATGGATTATATTTAGAAAAGGTGTTTTATAGTGAGAAATATCTTGACAATGATAATTGAATATATTAAAATGTTATAAGAGTGTTTAAAAAGGCCCGGAACTTTTTTAATGAAAAGACTCAAAGTTAATATAGGGAGGGAAAACGATGAAAAGCTTTATGGCTAAGACAAATGAAGTAGAAAGAAAATGGTATGTAATCGACGCTGAAAACAAAGTGCTTGGTAGAATGTCTACAGAGATAGCTAATATATTGAGTGGAAAAAATAAGCCAATATATACTCCACACGTAGATACAGGTGATTTTGTTATTATTATAAATGCAGAAAAAGTTAAGTTAACAGGAAATAAGTGGAATCAGAAAAACTATGTTTATCACACTGGACATCCAGGAGGACTAAAAGAGATACCATATAAAAAAATGGTTCAAGATAAACCTGAAAAGATAATAGAACTAGCAGTAAAAGGTATGCTTCCAAAGAGCAGTTTAGGAAGAGGGATGATTAAAAAAATGAAGGTATATGCTGGATCTGAACACAATCATCAAGCACAAAATCCTGAAAAATACGAATTTTAATATAGAGTAGAAAGGAGGACTATACGTGGCTAATATACAATTTTGGGGAACAGGAAGAAGAAAGACTTCTGTTGCAAGAGTAAGACTTGTACCAGGAAATGGGAAGGTAATTATAAACAAAAAAGATATAGATGAGTATTTCAATTATGAAACACTACGAGTATTAGCAAAAGAACCGCTACTTATCACTGATACAAATGATAAATATGACGTTTTAGTAAATGTAGGAGGTGGGGGTTTTACTGGTCAAGCAGGTGCTATAAGACATGGTATAGCTAGAGCTTTGATAGAATCTGATGGAGAGTTAAGACCTATACTTAAAAAAGCTGGATTCTTAACTAGAGATTCAAGAATGGTAGAGAGAAAGAAATATGGTCTTAAAAAAGCGAGAAAATCTCCACAATTCTCAAAGAGATAATATTTATAAACTTATATACAAAACGACAAGTAAACTTGTCGTTTTTTTTGTCTTTTTTAAAATTATATCTATAATTTACAAGGTAATATATATGAGATTATTACAATATATTTGTATAAGGAGGGGATACCTTGGATATTAAACTGCTTAAAAAGAGATATATATTTACCTTTATTATAATTATATTGATAATAGTTTTTTTAATAAAGACATCTATTAAAAATAATGATGTAGTGCCTACATTTTTACCTATATCAAATAGAGTCATATGTATAGATCCAGGCCATGGAGGAGTAGATCCTGGTGCTGTTAGCATTAGAGGTACATTGGAGGATGAAATCAATCTCAAAATAGCTTTAAAATTAAAGAGACTTATAGAAGGGAGCGGTGGGATTGTAGTGATGACAAGAGAAGAGGATATAGGCTTATATTCTGAGAATGCTGAAAGTTTGAGACAAATGAAAAGAGAGGATCTAACAAAGAGAAAAGAAATAGTAGAAGAAAATGAAATTGAAATATTTATATCAATACATTTAAATAGCTTTACAAATAATAAATATTCCGGAGCACAGACATTTTATAGAGAAGGATTTAAAGAGGGAGAAGAATTGTCAATTAAAATACAAAGTGAACTTAAGAATGTATTAAATGAAGATAATAAAAGGCAAGCTCAAAAAAGGGATAATATATATCTATTAAATGAAATAAATATACCTTCAACATTGGTAGAATGCGGATTTCTATCTAATCCAGAAGAAGATAGACTTTTAAATAATGATCAATATCAAGAAAAAATAGCTTGGGCAATATACACCGGACTTTTAAATTATTTTAGTGAACAAGAACTTGAAAACCAAGAATAAAGTAGATAACAGTGAAATAATAGATATATTATGATAATTATTTATCAAGAGTATTTACTGTGACTAAATGTTGGAAAATCAATGCGTAGAGGGCTAAATATTGGAATTATTAACTTAACTTTTATCATATTACGGTATTGCAT
>CAYRYO010000030.1:4432-20682 GCA_964428475.1 uncultured Tissierellaceae bacterium | reverse complement strand
ATAATTTATCGTGGTCTGCAATACTCCCAGTAACAAGACCCTTTTTATTTGAAATCTATTTAATTTAATCTGATTTCCTCTTATAAGACAAAATCCAAGTATCATAAGCCCTGCTATAAAAAATCTATAGCCTGCAAATATTATCTTTCCATATGTATCAGCTGCAGATATATTAAATAAATGATACCCCACTTTAATGTTTGGAATTGCACTTCCCCATAAAAAACAACTTGTAAGTGCAAGTAGTATAACTATATATGTATTTTTTAATGGAGTGTCTTTTGTTTTTATCAAATTATCATCTCTTCCTTTTAAATTTTTTCTTATATTAATATGATAACATATCTTCTATAAGATTGTATTGAATATTAAAATATTCTACTATTCAATAAAAGTAAAAATTTATAGTCATTTTTTACATAGTATATATATCTAAACTTTTCTTATACTAATTAAGTAGTTAAAAAATTTAGGAGGCGATCTTATGAAGCAAAGCAAGGCAGACAAAGTTCTAAATGGAAATAAAAACTATAAAGTACTTCATGACAATAAAGAGGTTTGGTTAGAAAATATAGATGAGAAGAATAACGAGGCTCTTGTTTCTGTTATAGGAAGCGGAGAAAAAATGAAGGTTCCCATAGAAGAATTAGACGGAAAAGGCTTTAAGTTCAAGTAAATAAATGTAAAGAATGACGGTTCTTTTTTTAGAACCGTCATTCTTTATGATTTTTGCCTTACTTTCGAGAAATACAATCCCACTGTAAGAAATGCTATTCCAAATAGCAATTGCATAAATATTTCATAGCTTATATCTGAAAATGAAACTAATCTCATATTATTGATCTTTACAAAGTAATATGTTGGGAAAAATTTAGCTATATTTAAAACACTATCACTTAAAAATTCCTGAGGGGTAAATACTCCTGAGATAAAGCTAGTTCCAAGAGATGATACTGTGCTTATACCATTTATTACAAATTTGCTAGTAGTTATATTGTTTATTAAGAATGTAAAGCAAAGAATAGAAAATGAAAACACTGATATATTTAATATATATTTTGAAAAATTTACTTGTCCTATATATTTCCCTTTGAGAATTATAGTGCCCAGGATAAAAATGGAAGTTATAAATACTCCTACGGTCACTTGCCCCAAGTACATTTCTATATTAAATCTTAAAAACTTCTTAGATGATATCTTTGTTCTATCCTGAAGACCATTGTCATTGAAATCAGCCATTACAAGACCTATCACGGCTACATAAATAGCTATGATTACATATCCTGTGGAATTAAAATAATACTTAAACCAAGAATTTGCTTGATTATTTTTAGGGCTGCTTCCTTTTAAAACTTCAACTTCTATTTCTCTACTTAGTGCATCTTTTACACCTTGTAAATCAAAGCTATTATTCTTATAAGTTGCATTGCTAAACATTAAAAATTTATTTATAGTATTTTCAACTTGAATTGGCCCTATTTTTCTTTCATCACGGTAAATTTCTATAGACGCTTCTTTGTTTTTCACTCTACTTTCAAAATCCTCTGGTATTACAATCACTGCGTCAACTGATTCAAGAAATATCTCTTCCTTTATATATTCTATATCATCTTCCATCATAGTTAAAATATTTTTATCTCCTAAATGCTCTATTAATAGTTTAGATAAATCACCATTGCTATTATCTACTAGTCCTAAGTCTAGACTTTTTTCCATAAAGGCAATTTGACTTGTTATTGTATTAGAGCCACTTATCAATGCCAATATAAAGAAAATCGCTGTATACCCTAAGATTATCCATTTGTGACGCATAGCTGTCTTTATAAAGTATTTATATACTGTCATATTGTCGCCTCCTTAGAAAATGATATGAGCCAACCATTAGTATAAGAGAGTAGGCAAGCAAAATGAGTATATCTGCTGATAGATCCTTTGTATTGTCTAATAAATTTATCCTATATAAATTATTTGTAATTATTGCGATAGGGTTTATCTTTGCTAGTATTGGAACATTTTTCTCTATCATAATTTTAACATTTGGGGACATCAAGCCTCCTAAAAATGATAAAAACAATGTAAAGACTATTGAAATCATAGTTTTTGCCCCTGCACGCATTTTATTTGATACTCCTATAAATACTCCTAGGGCTATTCCAAATAAATTGCCAAGAAGTATAAAGACAATGCTATAAGCTATATTTGTAAATAGGTCTAATTTTAAAATAAATTTCATAAATAAAAGAAGTAGAAGATTTGAAAGTATATTTATAGTAAGACCCACTACTACTCCAGATATTATAATGGTTGATTTATTTATAGGTGTCAGATTTATCCTTGCACCTATATGGGTAAGATTTGCCTGTGATATAATTCCAGCTTCGATACCTGGAAATACTCCATATGTCGATACCATGGCTATTAGAGCATAAAAGATTATAAGTATAGCATTTGCCTCTTGACTTTTAGTTTCTAAATAATCTACGCCAAAGTCAAAATCTTCAAAGGGTGCATCTAATGCTATAGTCTGCTTTATCTGATCTAGTATTCCCTTTATTATGCTTTGGTCAAGCTCTGATCTATCTACTATAAGACTCATATCATCTTTTATATATCCAGCTATCTCTCCACTTTCTAGTTTATCCTCTATATCACTGTCTGAGATTTCAACCACATTTAATATCTCTATCTCTTCTAGTATGGAAGATATAGGATTGCCCTCTTGTATGCCTATATTTATAATATCCATCTCATAGTCTGTAAAACCACTAAATGCTGTATAAAAAAATCCCGCAAGTATCATTGGATATATTAGACCCCAAAATGTAAAGCCAATATCCCTAAAGAGATTTTTCCCCAGGTATAAGATACTTCTCCATATCTCTTTCATTTATTCCCTCAACTCCTTGCCAGTAAGCTCTAGGAATACATCGTTAAGACTTGGGAGCATGCTATATAATTTTGTATATATTAAATCATGTTTTTTTATAAATTCTAATAGATTTGATAAATTATTTATTCCATTTTCGAATTTTATTGTATATTCTCCATTTGATTGCTCTACATCTAGTACATGAGCTATAAGCCTTATTTTATCTATTATATTCTCTTGTAAATCTTCAAATTGTACTATTATCTTCTCCCTGGTGCTTATCATAGCCTTTAGTTCTTCTACTGTCCCAGAAACAAGTGATTTTCCATTATCCATTATGATTATCCTATCACAGATCATCTCTGCTTCCTCTAGGTAATGAGTTGTATATATAATGGTACTTCCCTCTTTATTTAGTTTTTTTATTCCTTCTAGTATGAAGTTTCTACTCTGCGCATCTACTGCCACAGTAGGTTCATCTAAGAAAATCAACTTAGGTTTATGGACTATTCCACAAGCTATATTTAATCTTCTCTTTAATCCTCCACTTAATTTTTTAGGATAAAATTTTTTGTATTCTTTAAGTCCTACAAAATCTATAGCCTCAGATACATATGCTTTTCTGCTTCCACCATTATCTACATAAAGACCACAAAAATAATCTATGTTTTCTTCTACTGTTAAGTTCCCAAATACTGCTAGCTCTTGAGGCACTACTCCTATTTCTCTTTTTATATTGTAAGAATTAGCCGTCATCTCTTGACCAAATACTTTTATTTTACCCTTGTCGAACTTCAAAAGTGACAATATGCAGTTTATAGCGGTAGTTTTACCTGATCCATTTGGTCCTAATAATCCCAATATCTCTCCTTCTCTCACTTCCATATTGAAATGATCAAGGGCTATTAATTCTTTGTACCTCTTAACTATATTATCTGCTTCAACTATCATGCTACCACTCCTCTCCATTTAATTATATTTTATCAGCTATTAAAATATATATGTAGTGTATAGAGTCACTGATCTATATGACATTTGTCATTTGTATTGTATTTATTGCCATTTGAATATATAATTGTATAAAAAGGAGAATCTTATGAGAAGTTTTGTTGAAAAACTAATAATTGCATTTTTTTCTCTATATGTCAGTTATACTATCACCTTAGAGTCAAATTTAGCTTTCTATTTTCTTGTAAGTATAGTGTTTTCAATTGCATTAGATTTGTTAAATGATAAGAAATATAGATATGGTCTATATTTTCTATTTATAGTAATTATTTTGTTTGATAATGCCTTTTTATTTTATTTTCCTCTTATTCTTTACAGTATCTACTTTGATTTTAAATTTTATAGTATATTTTTCATTGGTCTATTACTCGTAAATTTCTATCCTGCAATCTTTATATTATCCCTTTTATCTCTATATCTGTCACAATCTACCTATAAGATAGAGAATGTTCTAAAGGAAAACAGAGAAGTAAGAGATAATCTAAAAGAAGATACATTATATCTCAAAAAATACAATGAACAACTTAAACTGGATAAGGAAAAAAATATCCATATTGCAATACTCACGGAAAGAAATAGAATTGCAAGGGAAATCCACGATTCAATAGGACATGCTATCAGCAGTAGTATATTACAGGTAAAAGCTTTAAAGGTAATCTCTGAAAGGCCCTTAGAAGAAGCTCTTAATTTACTTCAAGATACTTTAAGTAATGGAATGAATGATATTAGGAAAAGTCTTCAAGACATTCGAGATGAATCTTTTGATTTAAGGAGCAAAATAGAGGCCTTAACCCACGAAATACCTAGCCTGGATATATCTATCATATATAATATGGAGGAGGATTTAGAGTATCAATTGAAGTTTGATATCCTATCAATCGTAAAGGAAGCTATAACAAATACTGTTAAGCATTCAAATGCTACAAAGATAGATATACATTTATTTAGCCAACCGAGATTTTATTCTATAGTAATAGAAGATAATGGTAGTAAGCTACCCTTATTTGAGAATAAGGGTATAGGGCTTGATTATATAAATGAGACTACAAATAAATATAATGGGCTATTTAATTATAAGTTTCAAGATGGATTTAAAATACACTTAACTCTTATGAAAGGAGATTAAAATGAATATTATAATTATAGATGATGATCCTCTAGTTGTAAATTCTCTAAAGACAATCCTAGAGGCAAGTGGAATAAATGTCTTGGGGGTAGGCTATAGTGGTCAAGAAGCTATTCTTTTGTATGAAGACCTAAATCCCGATCTACTACTTATGGATATAAGAATGAAGGATATGACTGGAATTGAAGCGACTCGCCAAATCCTTAACATAAATAAAGATGCTAAGATACTCCTCATTACTACTTTTCAAGATGATGAATATATTAGTGAGGCTCTGTCACTTGGCTGCAGAGGTTATATATTAAAACAAAATATAGACAGTATCATTCCCTCAATTAATGCAGCTTACTCAGGAAATATGGTGTTTGACAGTAAAATCGTATCAAGTCTAAAAAAATATAGAGAAAAGGCTATTAAAGATAAACTTTCCACCAGGGAACTTGAAATACTACTTTTGGTATCCGATGGTTTAAATAACAAAGAAATTGCAAATGAACTCTATTTAAGTGAGGGAACAGTTAGAAATTATATTTCAACTCTACTGGATAAACTCTCACTAAGAGATAGAACTCAGCTTGCAATTTACTATTATAAATCTAAATATGGTGTAGATACCTAAGTCAATATATTTGGAGTGAACTAGATAATATTTATTTCAAATATTAAGCTGGATAAGCTTTTAACTTTTATTCCGTAAGGATCCCAACTCTTTATTGATCCCATTGACCACCCATTCATCCCAAATATCTCTTTCAATTTTAGTTCTCTTGCCTGTTTGCAGTAGTGATATTCAATGTGTTTTTTTATATTTGATGTTAATATTAGCTTGTCTCTTAAGTTTCCATTGTGAATTATTAGCAGGTACTTACTACATTTATCTATTTCTAGCGTATATGTGATTAAGTTTTCGTCTAATCTTGTATCCAAAAACTTAATCTTCTCCCTTATCTTATCTGCTAAGGATATATTGAACTCTGGATAGGTTTTTTTAAGCTCTATTAAATCCTTTACATAATTAAAAAAGTCTATGTTTTTTTCCTTAAGAGACCAATCTATTGCATTTACAGATATAGTGCTATTGTAGCTATTTGAATCCATATTTTTGCTTCTTAGAAACTCATTGCCTGCATGTATAAATGTAAGCCCTTGAGCTGTGAAAAGTATACTCATTACAAATTTATTATATTCTTTTAATTCATCATGCTTGCTATTGGGAAATAGTCGGATTAACTTATCCTGTAGAATTAAATTGTCATGTGAATTTACATAATTAATTGTCTCCTCTGGAGAAGATGCAAATCCAATATGAGCATCATCATAGTATATAGAGCCTACAATTCCCGTTTCCGTACCTTCTTTGCCTTCTATGTTTCCCTGTGCAAATCCTCTTGTATATCCATCATTGTCTCCTTTTATTGCATTTCTAAATTCATCATTAAAAAATGCAAAACCCTTGTTTCCTTGACTTCCCTTGCTAGTAGTCTTTGAATCTGAAAGGCTAGTCTCTCCTGCAGTCCATGGTTCTCCATATATCAATATATCTTCTTTGATCTCTTTTAAATCACTTACTATGTCTAAGCTTGTATCGATATCCATTAGCCCCATAAGGTCAAATCTAAATCCATCTATCTTGTACTCTTGTAACCAGTATATAAGGGAATCTTTGATAAATCTTCCCACCATTTCATTTTCTGTAGCTATTTCATTTCCGCAGCTAGAACCATCTGAAAAACTCCCATCTTCTAGCCTTCTATAAAAGTAATTTGGGTATAGTACATTGAAATTAGATGTTTCACTTCTAAATGTGTGATTGTATACTACATCCATAATTACGCTTATACCTGCTTGATGAAGTTTCATTATCATAGTTTTCAATTCTCTTATTCTCATCTTTGGATCTTGAGCTTTTAATGAATAGGATCCCTCTGGTGCATTGTAATGTTCTGGATCATATCCCCAGTTATAGTTTTTTTCCTGATAGAAATATTCTGCTTCTTCTTTTACTGTTAAATAGTCATATATAGGCATTAACTGTACATGACTAATTCCTAATTCCTTTAGATGATCTATCCCTGTGGATAAGCCCTTGTAAGTGCTTCCTTCTTGGCAAAATCCCAAATACTTTCCTCTATGGTCTACACCAGATGTAATATCTACTGTGAAATCCTTGATATGCACTTCGTATATAATTGAATTGCAGAGCCTTTCTCTAAATGGAATCTTGTGGTCTTCCCATCCACTTGGATTTGTATCATTTAAATCTACTATACTGCTTCTAATTCCATTTAGTGATACTGCATATGAGTATGGATCTGTAACTTCATCTCTATCATTGACTAGGTAAGTATAAAACTTGCCATCTAGGTCTCCATCTATATCTATAGAGTATACTCCATCACTATCTCTTGCCATATCATATGCTTGTCTAGATATATCTTCAGGCCCTTTATATATTAAGAGTTTTACATTTTCCACTGTGGGTGCTAAGACCCTAAAACATGTCTTTTCTTTAGAATAGTCTATACCTAATTTCTTCATCTTTTCATCCCCTTAAATAGGTACTATATTCCATATATCGCTTGCATAGTTCTTAATAGTATTATCTGATGAAAATATTCCAGATCTTGCTATATTTACAAGACTCATCTCCATCCATTTGTCTCTATTTCTATATAATTTATCTATCTTTTTCTGTGCATTTATATACTCTTCAAAATCCTTTAATACAAAGAAATTGTCATTGTATTTGACTAAAAGATCATATAGACTTGCGAAAGTCTCTCCATTTCCAAAGTAACTTGAGTCTATAAGTCTATCTACTGTATTTTTTATGATTTGATTTGTATGGTATATTTCCTTGCTATTGTAATTATTTTTTGCGTAGTATTCATATACTTGGTCTTTTTTCATTCCAAATATAACTATATTTTCTTCTGAAACTGCATTATATATCTCTACATTTGCCCCATCTAAGGTTGCTAAAGTGATAGCTCCATTCATCATAAACTTCATATTCCCTGTACCAGAGGCCTCCTTGGTGGTGGTAGATATCTGCTCAGATACATCTGCTGCTGGTATAATATCGGTGGCAGATGATACATTGTAATTTGCTATAAATACTAGCTTTATTTTATCCTTAATGCTTACATCCCAATTTACTAAATTTGCAACTGAATTTATAAGCCTTATTATTTCCTTTGCCGCATAATATCCAGGTGCTGCCTTTCCTGCAAATATAAATGTCCGAGGAAGCATATCAATATTTGGATTCTCTTTTAATTTATCGTATAGATATATTATATGAAGTACATTTAAGAGTTGTCTTTTATACTCGTGAATTCTCTTTATATGGACATCAAATATTGAATGGGGATTTAAAACTATTCCCTGTTCTTTGTATATTATATTGGCTAGTTTTTCTTTGTTTTTGAGTTTTATATTGTATAATCTATCATGTACATCACCATCTTTTTTGTATTTCATTAAATCTTCAAGCTTTAATGCATCCTTTTTGAAATCACTTCCTATCTTTTCTTCTATAAGATCTGTCAAATCACCATTAGCTTTGAGCAGCCATTTTCTGTGTACTATTCCATTAGTCTTGTTATTGAACTTATCTGGAAATATCTTATAAAAATGATTTAATTCTCGTTCCTTTAATATATCTGTATGCAGTTTGGCAACTCCATTGACACTATGGGATCCTACTATAGATAGGTTTACCATTCTAACCTTGTTGTTCCATATAATGCTGAGTCTATTTAATTCTTCATCAGAACTTATCTTTTTAATATTTCTTAAGAAGTACATAAATCTATGATTTATTTCATCTGTTATTTCAAATATCCTTGGTAGGACTTCTCTATATAAATTCAAATCCCAAGTCTCCATAGCTTCACTGAGTATTGTATGGTTTGTAAATGCAAATACTTGTCTTGTTATAGTCCAAGCATCGTCCCATTCTAGTGTTTCCTCATCTAGTAGTATCCTCATAAACTCTGGTATTGCTAATGCTGGATGAGTATCATTTGTGTGAATAGATACAAAGCTTGCAATATCTTCAATAGCTTTGCCAAGTTTCTTAAATTTCTTTATTATATCTTGAATACTGGCTGATACAAGAAAATATTCTTGCTTTAATCTAAGTTTTTTCCCTTCATAATTTGAATCGTTAGGATATAAAAATTGTGTAATAGATTTTGCGCGATTTATGTTTTCAAATGCCTTTTTTAGATTCCCATTTGAAAACTCTTCAAAATCTATGTCTTCATAACTCTTTGCTCTCCACAGCCTTAAATCATTTACTATTTCATTTTTATATCCTAGTATGGGGATATCATAGGCTTCAGCCTTTACAGATTCATAGTCTACATGTTTAAATACCAATTTATCATTTTTAAAGGAAGTCTCTATTCTTCCGCCAAATTTAACCTCATATACTGCATCTTCCCTTTTGTACTGCCATACATCTATTTCACTTATCCAATCATCTGGTGCTTCAAGTTGATAGCCATCTTCTATTATCTGCTTGAAAAGTCCTTTCTCATATCTAAGACCATATCCATGCCCAGGTAATTTGAGAGATGCTAAAGAATCTAGAAATGCTGCAGCAAGTCTCCCCAATCCGCCATTCCCGAGTCCTGGTTCCCTCTCTACCTTTAACACTTCTTCAAATGAAAATCCAAGTTCTTCTACTGATTGCCTTGCTAGGTCATAAAGGTCCAAATACTGTAGGTTTTTTTCGGTGAATTTACCTGTTAAAAACTCCATTGAAAGATAGTAGATCTGCTTTACATCTTTTTCTCTATATTTCACATGTGTATTTGTCCAGTTTTCTCCTATTTCATCTCTAAGTATTGTACCTATAGCTCTATAGATATCACTCTCTGTCGCTTCATTTATCAGTTTCCCTGATACCCTACTCAATGTGTTCTTTAATTTTTCTTTAAATTCTACTAAGTCGTTTTCTCTCATAATTACACCTCAAGTTTTATTTATATAGCTTTATATATTCTTTGGATGAGTTCTCCCAGCTATTGTCTGAATTCATAGCAGCTAGGATAATACCTTGCCAAGTTTTTTTGTCATCTCGATATAAGTTTAATGCATCTTTTATCTTAAATAAAAGTTCATGAGCATTGTAATTTTTAAAAGTAAATCCATTGCCTTTATCAGTGTATTCATTGTATGGAATTACTGTGTCTTTTAAACCGCCAACTTCCCTAACTACTGGAATAGTACCATATCTAAGGGCCATTAATTGTGAAAGACCACAAGGTTCTATCATGGATGGCATCAAAAACATATCTGAACCTGCGTATATCTTATGTGCTTCTTCTTCACTAAAATATATATTTGCTGAAAGTTTCTTGGGATACTTCCATTGGAAATGTTTAAATAAATCTTCGTATTTCTTATCTCCAGTTCCAAGTATTATCATTTGTATATCTTCCTCTAGTAGTTCATCTAGTATATTAGCTAGCAAATCCAAACCCTTCATATCCACTAGTCTAGATACCATGGATATAATTGGTGTCTCCTCCTTTTGTGGCAGCTTATATTTTTTTTGAAGATATGCCTTGTTTTTATATTTATCTTCTATGTTTTTGGCATCATAATTATATTCTACCAGCCTATCTTCTTTGGGATTAAATACATTGTAATCTATTCCATTTACAATGCCCCTAAGCTTGCTAGCATAAAATGCAAGTATACCCTCTAGCCCTTCACCAAAGAAAGCATATTTTATTTCATCTGCATAGGATTTAGATACTGTGGTGATTATATCCGAATAGACTATTCCTGCCTTCATATAGTTTATCTGATCATAGTACTTTATACCATCATCATTTAGATATTCATCCGAGACTCCCATTACTTCACCTAAGACAGATGGTGGAAATATACCTTGATATTTTAGATTGTGTATTGTAAATATCTTCTTAATATCAGCATAATAAGTATCTCCTTTTTCAAACTCATGCAAAAACAGATTGACTAATGCAGAATGCCAGTCATTTGAATGAATTACATCTGGCTTGAACTTTATCTCTTTTGAAAGCATTGCAACTGCTTTTGAAAAGTAAGCATACCTCTCACCATCATCAGCTTCTCCATAGGGATTAGCCCTTTTAAAATAGTATTCATTGTCTAAAAAGTAAAAAATCACATCATTAAATTCCAGTTTCATAATACCTACATATTGTCTTCTCCAATTTAGATCTACATAGTAGTCTCCTACCTTTGTCATCTTATCCCTATATTCTTCTTTGATAGTGCCATGAAGTGGCATGACCACTCTTATATCATGACCTTGCGCTTTAATGCTTATTGGAAGAGACCCAGCCACATCTGCTAGACCTCCAGTCTTAATAAATGGAACTGCTTCGGCTGCAATATATAGTATCTTCATCCTAGCCTTCCTTTCTTATCTTGGCATTCTTTTCTACTAAATATGGATTTGACTTGGTTCCTATTATGTTTACATCTTCCCCAATTGATGAGTATTTATCTAAAATTGAATTTACGACTACTGCATCTTTTTTTATAGTTGACTTTTGCATTACTATAGAATCCCTTACTACTGCTCCCTTTTCTATTTCTACGCCTCTAAATATAATTGAATTTTGAACTTTGCCCTCTATTACACAGCCATTTGCTATCAATGAATTTTCAACCACTGAATCATCTGTGTAGAGTGAGGAAGGCTCATCTTTTGATTTGGTGTATATAGCACCGTTTTCAAAAAATAATTCATGAAATATCTTACTGCCAAGCAAGTTCATATTTGCCTTGTAATAAGACTCGATATCTTTTATATCCTCTATATGACCTTTAAACTCATAGCTATTCATCTTATAATTGTTTTTATTTTTCAAAAGTACTGCTCTAAAGTAATGTTCCTCTCCTGTTTCCATTGCCTCTCTAATAAGCTTTAAAAACAGTGACTTTTTAATAAATATTGTCCCCGTATATAGATTGAAAATCTCTTCTGTTCCTAGGTTTAATCCAATATTTACAAAGTTTAGATCTTTATCTAAAATTAAGTTTTCACTTTTTAGATGTATATCACTATTTTTTTGTCTTTTGTAAATAAATGTTACATCTGCATCTGTCTCTAGAAAGTAATCGTAAGCTTCTGTTAAATCTACCTTGCTAATTGTATTTTGGCTAATTAGATATATGTTTTCCTCATTTACGTTTTCCAGAAAATCTTCAGTCAGATAATATTGATATATATCTCCTTTTCTAGCTCTTTCTTCGCCGTACTGTGGCGGGAAGATATGAAGTCCATTTATGCGTCTATTTAATTCCCATGGCTTGCCATTGCCAATGTGGTCCATAGCAGATCTTACCTTTTCTCCAGTATATACAGCTACTGTGCCTACACCATTATTTACCATATTTGATAGCATAAAATCTACAAGCCTGTATCTTCCACCAAAAGGCAACATATAGACAGGTCTATTTTTACATAGCGATCCAAAATGTTTGCCTATATTGGATGTATTGATTATTCCAATGCAATTATCTAACATAGTTATTCCCCCTATTCAACAGTTATAGTATCTTTATCAACTAAATAGATTCCCTCGTCCTCTAATCCTATATTTTCATCTGAATCCACTATTACATTTTCAAGTACTACAGCCTTATTTACCTTTGCCCCAGCTTTTATGATACAGTTTGAAAGTATTACACTATTAGTAACTATAGCACCTTTTTCGACTATTACTCCAGAAGACACTATGCTATTGATTACTTCTCCCTCTATTATGCAACCTTCATTGATTAAGCTATTTTTAACTACTGCATCATTTGCTATATATTGAGGTGGTAAATTCATATTTCTAGTGTAAATTCTCCAGCTTCTATCGTAGACCTTTAAAGTATTTTCCTTGTCTAGGAGGTCCATATTAGATTCCCAGTAGCTTTTTACTGTTCCAACATCCTTCCAGTATCCATTGAAAATCCAAGCGTACATCTGCTTGCTTCTTTCTAGCATTAAGGGAAGTACATCTTTTCCAAAATCATGTGAAGAATCTTTGTTTTGATTATCCTTAATTAAGTATTTTCTAAGACAATCCCATCTGAACATATATATCCCCATAGAAGCCATATTGTTTTTGGGTTTTTCTGGCTTTTCATCAAATTCAAATATCTTTTTATTTTCATCTACATTTAATATCCCAAATCTACTAGCTTCATCCCAAGGAACTTCCATTACTGCTATAGTTACATCTGCATCTTTTTCTTCATGACTTTTTAAAAGAGTGTTGTAGTTCATCTTGTAGATATGATCACCTGAAAGTATAAGTACATGTTTTGGATTTAATGCATCTATAAAATCTATATTTTCATAGATGGCATTGGCTGTTCCTGTATACCATCTTCCCCCATCATCACTCATAAATGGCGGCAGTATTCTAAGTCCTCCAATATTTCTATCAAAATCCCAAGCAGCACCTATGCCTATATGAGCATTTAATTCAAATGGTTTGTATTGAGTTAATATTCCTATATCCCTAATTCCTGAGTTTGTGGCATTGCTAAGTGCAAAATCTATTATTCTATATTTTCCTCCAAATGGAACTGCTGGTTTTGCTATATTTCTAGTTAAAAGCTTTAACCTTGATCCTTGCCCACCTGCCAAGAGCATAGCTACTACTTTATCCTTTTTCACATTGATCCCTCCTAATTTTAAGTATTAAACCTGAAAGACCAGGTAAGTTCACATCTATGCTGTAATCTCTACCGTGACTTTTAATCTCTTGTGTCTTATAAGATTTAACCCTCTTTAAATCACCTCCGTACCTCTTGTGATCACTAGATATCAGCGTTCTATAGTTGCCAGCTTGTTCAACACCTATTCTATAGTTCTCTCTATTTACAGGTGTAAAATTGAATATGCCTATAAGCTTTTGACCATTGGAATCTATTCTTTCAAAAGCTATTATGCTTTCATCATGGTTTGTATGTTCTATCCAATCAAAACCATCATAGCTATCATCAAGCTCATAAAAAGCCTTTTCTTCTCTATAAATTATATTTAAATCCCTTACAAAATTTTGAACCTTCTCATGCATTTCATATTCTAGCAAATGCCAGTCTAAGCCTTTCCATTCATTCCATTCGATGAATTGTCCAAATTCTCCTCCCATAAATATGAGTTTCTTCCCTGGATAAAAGTACATATATAAATATAATAATCTTAGATTATCAAATTTATACTCGTATTCACCTGGCATTTTATTTAGCAGACTCTTTTTGCCATGTACTACTTCATCGTGACTTAGGGGTAGGATGTAGTTTTCATTAAAGCAATATGTTATTCCAAAGGTAAGGGCATTTTGATTGCCTCTCCTAAATAATGGATCTGTCTCCATATATTCTAGAGTATCGTTCATCCATCCCATATTCCATTTGTAATTAAATCCAAGTCCTCCCTTATCCACTGGATGTGTTACTTTTGGCCAAGCTGTGCTGTCTTCTGCTATCATAAGTATATGTGGGAAATGTTCGAATACCACAGTGTTTAAAGTCTTTAAAAATTCTACTGCCTCTAGGTTTTCGTAGCCCCCATGTATATTTTTTATATCATTACCTGTAAAATTTAAATAAAGCATATTGGCAACTGCATCTATTCTAAAACCATCTATATGATAGTAGTCAAGCCAATAGAGTGCATTTGATATTAGGAAAGTCCTAACTTCTGGCTTTGTGTAGTCGAAATTAAGTGTTCCCCAGCCTTTATTTTCAGCAATATCCTTATTTGAGGATTCAAAAAGATGTGTTCCATCAAATCGTGCAAGTCCATGATCGTCTTTGCAAAAGTGCACAGGTACCCAGTCTAGTATAAGACCTATACCATTTCTATGACATTGATCTACAAAATACATAAAATCCTTTGGAGTTCCAAATCTGCTTGTAGGTGAAAAGTATCCTGTTTGCTGATATCCCCAAGATCCATCAAAGGGATGTTCCATTATTGGCATTAACTCGATATGAGTGAAATTCATCTTCTTTACATAGCTTATTAAATCCTTTGCAAGTTCTCTATATGAATATAATTCTCCATTGTCTTTTTTTCTCCAGGATGATAAATTAACTTCATATATTGATAAAGGTTGATTATATAAAGGAAGTCTCCCCTCCATCCATTTTTCATCTGTCCAAGAATAGCCCCTTATCTGGCAATATTTAGACCCTGTCTTCGGTCTAGTCTCCGAATGAAATGCGTAAGGATCAGCTTTTAACCTAAGCTCATCATTATATGCTACTATCCTATACTTATATGTATCAAATTCATTTATATTATATAGGCATATATTAAAAAGCCCAGTACCCTGTATTCGTTTAAGTGGTAAGTTTTCTTCATTCCAATCATTAAAATCACCCACAAGATAAATAGCCTTGGCATTTGGTGCCCAAGTTACAAATCTAACGGCATCCCCACTTTCCCCTTTTATTCTATGTGCTCCTAAAAATTCATAACTTTTATAAAATGTCCCCTGATGAAAGAGATATCCATCAAGTTCTCCTTCTTTACAGTAGAAATGATTCATCATATCCCTCCTTGTCCCTATTTGAATACTATACCCAATTTTCTTAGTTTCTCACTTTACTACAATTTAGCAACATATCACATAAGTATAATAATATGCCCGTCAAACTGAAAAAATCCAACAATTTAATTGTTGGATTCTTAGTATTCTTATAGCTACTGATCATTTCTATCTATATATATTTGCTATATCATTTGCTTTTATATCTAAGCCCGGTTGATACATAGGTATTGGTAAAAACTTATGCCTGCTGTACTTATGCATACGATCAATTTTATCCTTTATTTCCTTATCATCAATTGTACCTTTTCTAATGTATCTATTTAATACATGGTATGAAAATCCAAATACATCTTCATCTGTCTTTCCAGTAAGCCCATCACTTGGCTCTTTGATTACAAACTTCTCTGGAAGTCCTATAAATTCTCCAATTTGAATTACTTCATGGCTAGTTAACATTCCAAGTGGAGAAAATGCACCTGCAGTATCTCCATAAAGGGTAGCATAGCCTATCCAATCTTCTGATAAATTGCTTGTATTGATAACCCTTGCATCATCTATTGACTGTGATACTGCATACAATAGTGACATCCTTACGCGTGGTGCAAGATTTAATCTAGTTTGCTTAGAGATTTCTCCCACTATATCATCATCAATATCATCTATTTGCTTTAAAAATGCA
>CAYRYO010000030.1:0-4332 GCA_964428475.1 uncultured Tissierellaceae bacterium | reverse complement strand
TCACTTTCTTCACTGTCTTCACTATCTTCGATTTCTTCATCATCAGAATTGTCTTCAATATCTTCTTTATTGTCTTCTACACTTACATCATTTGCATCTTCCCCATCATCTCCAGAAAAAAACCAAATTCCCCCTAGAATTATTAATATACCCAATGTTATCAATAATATATTTTGTTTTTTCATCTAATCATCCTTTCTACAATAAAAGATTGCTTATATAATTCATCTTGTTAAAAAATATTAACAGCCCAAATACAATCATAATAATTCCGCCAATAGTTGGGATATACTTCATCCATCTTTCTCCTTTTTCTAAGAACTTAGTAAATGTTCCTATAAAAACTGATGTGAGCAAAAATGGAATTGCCATACCTATTGAATATACTAAGAGAAGAAGACTTCCCTTTAATACAGTGTCTGCATTTCCAGCATATACCAGTATAGCTGCAAGAACTGGTCCAAAACAAGGTGTCCATCCTGCTGCAAATGCCATCCCCATTAAAACTGAGCTAAACCAGTTTGTAATCTTTTTAGGAGCTTTCATTCTTTTCTCCATATTTAAAAACTTTAGCTTTAAAATTCCAGTCATATTTAATCCAAATAAAAATATTAAAATCCCACTAACTCTTGAAAAAATAAGCTTATTCCTAACAAATACCTTGCCTATAAAGCTTGCAGAAGTACCCATTATCATAAAAATAATTGTAAACCCAAGCACAAATCCAAGAGTTCTCTTTAATGCAAAAATTCGTTTTTCTTCAAGTTCACTTTCTACACTAATGCCTGTAATATACATTATATAAACAGGAATAAGTGGCAATATACAAGGTGAGAAAAAGGATAAAAATCCAAATCCAAATGCTGCCCCCCAAGAAACATCAAAAAGTTCAATCATAATCATCACTCCATTCTACATATTGTTACCCCCCACAGGTATGTTAAAACAATTATATATCTATATACAGAATATTGCAATGCAAATTTTATTTGATTTTGGCAATTTAATTAAATTATAAAAGGAACTAGACAAAACACCTAGTTCCTTTTATAATTAGTCCTTTTGCCTAGGCCTTTTTAACAAATTCAGATTTTAGTTTCATAGCACCAAATCCATCAATTTTACAATCAATATCATGGCCATCACTTGCATCTGGAATAAGCCTTATGTTCTTAACCTTTGTACCAATTTTTATTGAAGATGAACTTCCTTTTACCTTAAGGTCTTTAATTACCGTTACAGTATCACCATCTTCTAAAAGATTGCCATTTGAATCCTTGATCACGTCACTACTAGCTTCTTCATTCTCTCCATCTAAAACCCATTCATAAGCACATTCTGGACAAATAAGCAGATGTCCATCTTCATATATATATTCTGAACTACATTTTGGGCAATTTGGTAAATTCGACATTTATCTTCCTCCATTATAAAATTAATCACATACAATTTGATTTCTTCCATTTTCTTTTGCATCATACATTCTCTCGTCTGCTATAGCAACCAAACTATCTATAGTTATCTTTTCCTTGTCTATTTCTTCACAGCTTGAAATTCCAGCACTAAAGGTAAACTCTATATTTTCTCCATTAAAATTAAAGCTTTTATTTCTTATAATGTCCAAAATCCTCTCAATTACTAGATGACTATCTTTTTTATTGCTGTTATTTAAGATAAGGATAAACTCCTCTCCACCATAACGTCCCAATATGTCGTATGGCCTAAGATTTTTATCTATTATCTTTGTAAATTCTTTTAAAACACAATCACCAATTTGATGTCCATACATATCATTAATCTTTTTAAAGTGATCTATATCTAGTATAGATAGCGAAAATATCTTACCTACTCTCTTGTATTCCTCTATTATTTCCTTGCTTCTATCAAAGACATATCGACGATTATACACATTGGTCAAGGCATCTCTATTTGATATTTCAAGTATTTTTTGCTCATATTCAATTCTTTCTGTAATATCTCGTGCCGATGCATAAATAACATCTTCATATGGATTTGACCGCCATTCAATATATCTGTATTCTCCATCTACATTAATATATCTATTAATAAATTTACTAACTTTCTCACATTTTTTAAGTTGCTCCATAGCTTCTAATGTACTATCTATATCATCTATATGAACAAACTCTAAAAACTTTCGTTCTTTTAATTCTTCTGTTGTATATCCAAGTATATCTTCCCAAGCCTTGTTTGTCTTTATAAAATTTCCTTCCATATCTGCAATACATAACAAGTCCAAGTTTACTGAAAAAAATCTATCCAGTTCTAATGATTGTTCTCTTTCTGTAGTTACATCAATGTTTGTTCCAAGCCAGCGGTAAGGTACACCTTTATCATCTCTAAGTATTCCACCACGAGTTAAAATCCAACGCCAACTTCCGTCCTTATGCCTTAGTCTTTTAGTCATTTCATAATTGTGGGACTTTCTTTGCAAATGATCCTTTATTGATAATAATATACTCTCTTTATCGTCTGGATGCCAAAGTTCCTGCCAAGCCTCAACAGAATTTTCAATCTCATCATCTTCATAGCCTAAAATATTCTTCCACATAGGTGATAAAAATAATTCCTTATTGATCATATCATAATCCCAAAGCCCAGCTTTAGTTTCATCCAATGCCAGCATAAACCGTTTTTCATTTTCTTTTAACTTTTCATCTATCTGTTTTCTTTTACTTATATCTGAATGAGTTCCAAACATCTTGAGTGGGATCCCCGATAGATCTCTTTCTATAACCTTGCCTCTATCATGAACCCATACCCATCTTCCATCCTTGTCTTGAATCCTAACTTCACAATCATAATATTCACTTTCACCATCCAGATGCTTTTTCATAAGTTTATTTGAACGCACTGCATCTTGAGGATGTAAAAACGAATTCCAGCTTTCCATATTTATATCTTGCAATTCTTTCAAACCGTATCCCAGCATCCTTGCCCATTGTTCATTGACTATAAGCTCTCCTGTCTTAATATCCCACTCCCAAGTTCCAAGATTGGTTCCTTCAATTATATTGGTAAGTTTCTGAAGATTTTCTTCTACCCTATTTGCCAATTTCACTCTCTCTGTTATATCTACCATTACTGTTAAAAGTGATTCCTCGCCTTTATTGCTTATTTTTTCTAAAGAAAACAGTCCAATTAATATGCTTCCATCTTTACATCTTATCAGCATTTGTTCATTTTTTATTTCCCCTTGTCTAATTGCCTTGTCTTCCATACCTTTGAATTTATCAGGCTCAACAAGTAAACCAATTTCATGAACAGTTTTACCTATTACATCCTCCTCACAGTACCCTGTACTCTCTAAGAAGGCAGAATTAACTTTGACAATCTTTTCTTCCTCTACAGTAGATATGGACATAGGCAATGGATTTTTTTTAAAAATCTTAGAAATTAATTGCAAACCTTCTTTTTCCTTGGTAATATCCTTTGAAATACTAAAAATACAATCTTGCTTGTTCCACTTGCCAAGCCAAACTCGCGTTTCTACTGAAAACAATTGACCTTGTTTGCCTTGGACTTGCAGTGGACAACAATTCGCCTCTCCTTTAAACATCTTTTCTACTATAATACCGGCTTGTTCTCTCTGGTCTATAGGATGTAAATCTATAATATTCATATCCTTTAATTCTAAAAGCGAATATCCAAGCTTATTTGATAAAGATTTATTGCAATGTATTATCTTCCCATTTAATTCAGCTACAATAAAAATATCATCGATTGTTTCAAAAAAATTATTAAAATTAGCTTCCGAGTCCATTATATCTTCTTGAAAAAACTTTCTTTCATATGCATTAGCTATTATTCCAGACACTGTATTGAGTATCTCTAGTTCTTCTGCTTTCCATTCACGCCTGTATCTACATTCATCAAATCCTATATATCCCATCGTTTGATTTTCAATAATCAAGGGATATGCCACTATAGATTTTATATCCTGTGCCTTTAATAACTCTACAATATCCTCTGGCAAATCCATTATATCATCTACGAATATATGACCCTTATCAGCAAACATAACTTTCCAAGAAGGTATCGATTTATATTCAATATCTTGCAGATTTTGGATCTGCGAATCAATACCCTCATTGCACCATTCAAAAGTATTATCCACTATCTCTTCTGTTTTATTGAAAAATATGTAAATCCTACTTACATCAATAGCACTTCCTATTTTTTCTAATACTCTTTCCATCTCTTCATTAAAGTTATTTAGGTTTTTAAACGACAATGCAATATCCGATAACAACTTTAAACTCTTCATACAAGTTCCTCCTCAAACTACTATAAATCACACTATATGACCAT
>CAYRYO010000029.1:0-21074 GCA_964428475.1 uncultured Tissierellaceae bacterium | reverse complement strand
TAACGCAATTTAGTGTATCTTTCAATAAGAATGATTATTCACACTATATATTTATAAGATAGTTTTATATAAGTAAAGGGTCACAGCCTTTAGTAATTACAGTCTGTGACCTCCATGATATCTTATATTATTTTAATTGTGTAAACTTTACTTCAACTTCTTGCTCTTTATTATTTCTAACTATAGTTAAATTTGCCTTATCTCCTAGCTTATAGCTATAAAGAGCTTTCTTGAGTTTAGTCATGCTGTCAACTTCAACATCATCTATTTTAACTATGATATCACCATTTAACAAACCTGCCTTATCTGCTGGAGTATCTGAAGATACTTGAACCAGTATTATTCCCTTCTCTGCCTCTATCTCTATTCCAAGTCTTGCCTCATAGTCATCTACTGCAATGCCAGATATTCCAATAAATACTGTTTCAAAGTTTCCCTTTTCTATTACTTGTTCTATGACTGCCTTTGCTTCATTGATTGGGATTGAAAAACCTAGACCCTCTGCTGATTTTATCTTTGCTGTATTTATACCTATTACTTGTCCTTTGCTATTTAACAGTGGTCCTCCACTATTACCATTATTTATAGATGCATCTGTTTGAATTAAATTTTCTATTACTGTGTCCTCAGATATCTGTATAGATCTGTTTAATCCCGAGATGATTCCAGAGGTAACTGTTCTTTGAAATTCTAGCCCTAGTGGGTTTCCTATAGCTATTGCTGGTTCTCCTACTATAAGTTTGTCTGAATCTCCAAGTTCTGCAAGAGGAAGTCCTGTTTTATCTACTTTTACTATGGCAAGATCTAATGAAGGCTCATTCCACAAAAGTTCCGCCTCTTGTTTTTCTCCATTTTCAAATAATACATGAATTGATTTTGCATTTCCATCTCTTATTACATGCGAATTTGTGAGTATATATCCATTGCTATCTACTATAACTCCTGTACCTACACCCTCTACCTGCTGAGGCATAAACCAATATTGCTGTACTTCTTCTATAGTGGTAATACCTACTACAGAACTCATGGATTTCTTAGCGACTGCAGATACTGTTGTGATATCATCTTTAGTGTTTATTACAAGGGAATCTGTAGTAGCTGTATATCTATTTTCATATGGGTCTGGAAGTATACCCCCATACACTATGGATCCTAAATAAGGAGCAGCAATACCACCTATTATTGAAGTTACAAGTGCTATAGCTATATATGAAAATACACTTCCTCTAAAAGCCTTTTTCTTTTTTCCTTCTTCTTTATACACATACTCACGCTCAGTCTGTCTGTAGCCTTGTTCATTTTGCATTAAATGACTTTCTTCATCTGTGAAATCTCGATTTATTCTTGCATCATCTGGATTATTATTTAAATTGTTTTCATCCATATTTACTCCCCCTAATATTAAGTGATTTTTTGATTTTTATCTTTATACATATTTTACCCAAAGACTTTGAAAATAATATGTTAGAATTGTGTTTTTGTTGTGTGATTTATATTTTATATAGTTTTTTTGTTATAATGTATATAATAAATGTAATGGAGTGATTATATGTCAAATACAATATATTTGGTTGAAGATGATGAAAATTTAAACATTGTGTTAAAATCTTATTTAGAAAATGAAGGATTTCACGTTGTAGCTTTTTTAAATGGTTTAGATGCAAAGCAAAATATAAAAAATCCGCCTAATTTATGGATACTTGATATAATGCTACCTGATATAGATGGATACCAGCTTATAAAGGAGATTAAAAATACTAACCCTGATATCCCAGTGATATTTATATCTGCAAGGGATCAAGATATAGACAGAGTGCTGGGACTTGAACTTGGAAGTGATGACTATCTGGCAAAGCCATTTTTACCTAGAGAGCTTGTTATTCGAGTAAAGAATATACTTGGAAGACAAAAGGCAAATATAAATTCTTATTCCCTAGGTGAATATACTATCAATAAATCCAGTAGACAGATTAGCTTGGATAAAAAGCTAATAGATCTAACTTCTAAAGAATATGAGCTCTTAGTCTATTTTTCAGAAAATATAGGAAGGGCGCTTTCCCGTGAACAGATATTATTTTTTATATGGGGAGATGACTATTTTGGATCAGATAGAGTTGTAGATGATTTAATTCGTCGCCTTAGAAAAAAGGTACCAAAGTTAAATATTGAAACTATATATGGCTATGGATATAGGGTGGTGTCAGATGAAAAATAAACCATTATGGGTTCAAATATGGATTGTTATAGGATTGATTACACTTTCTATATCCCTCTTACTCTCCTTTATACTTCCATCTACTCTTAGAGAGTTTTTTACAAGGGAAATATATCGAACTATAGATTCTGCACAAAGTCTTGTCTTTAGTCAGCTTGAAGGAGATATTTATAGGGATTATATTGGCCCTGATTTTTTTAGGGATACAAATACTAGCCTAGAAGATATACGAACGGTAAATCACTTTATGATATATAATGAAAAGATAATACTAAATAACCCTATGGATTTAGAATTTCTTCAAAAGGTAAAAAATGAAGCCTTTACTCAAGGTAGCATTAGCAAAGAATATACTGCAAATATAGAAGACGAAAAAGTGTTTTATATAATCTCAAGGGGCAAAGTTTTAAGACAAGATGCATTTTTGATTTCTTATATGGGAGATTCATATAGGGATGATCTTGTAAATACCTTGTTTAGGAAATTATTTATAGTGGTCTTTTTGGTTTTATCCTTTTCATTTATACCGGCTACAATTTTATCTAGGTATATATCAAAACCTCTGGTAGATTTAGAGAAAAGGGTTGAAAAATTATCTAAGAACAAGTGGACTGAACCCGTCAATCTAAATAGAAATGATGAAATAGGAAAACTTGGAGATTCGGTAGACCATCTAAGAAAGCAACTTATAAGGCAAGATGAAGCAGAGAGAAACTTCCTACAACATATATCGCACGAACTTAAAACACCTGTAATGGTAATCAGGAGTTTTGCTGGATCTATTAAAGATGGTATATATCCAAAGGGAGATTTAATAGCGTCTGTAGATACAATAGACAGCGAGGCAGAGAGACTTGAGAAAAAGATAAAGAACATTCTATATCTAAATAAATTAGATTATATGTCAACACATAGTATAAAAAGAGAGTATTTCTATTTAGATAAATTAATCCTCGATACACTTGAGAGATTTTCGCTTTACGGTTTAAAGGGGTCATTAAAAGAAGATTTGAATGTAAATGTAGATTTAGACCATATAGAAATAAATGGAGATATAGAACAGTGGAAGATAGTATTAGAAAATTTAATTGACAATAGCATTAGATATGCAAATGAAGAGATTGCCATCTCACTTAAAAAAACTGATGTGATCACGCTTAAGATTTACAATAATGGTCCTAAGATTGAGGATGAAATCCTAGAAAATTTATTTAAAAAATTTAATAAAGGTTATAAGGGGCAATTTGGACTGGGTCTTGCTATTACAGATAAAATAATCAAAAATCACAATTCAATTATTTATGCTAAAAATGAAGATAAAGGGGTATCCTTCTATATAGAGATAGCTTTAGGCTTGTAATATTAGACCTTCTTCAAAAAAGTTAGTATACGTTCAAATGCTTAATTAGTTTAATTACTTAAAAGGAGTTGTTAAAATGGATATAAAAATAACACATATATTTAACAGTGGATTTACACTTGAAACGGACGATATCACAATGATATTTGACTACTATAAGGGTGATATTGATTTAAAAGATAAAAGGACTATTGTATTTGCAACACATGGACATGAAGATCACTATACAGAAAATATCTTCAAATGGAAAGGGGATAAAAAAAATATCACCTATATATTAAGTTCCGATATAGCTCATTTTTCAAATTCAAAAGATATATGCATTATGAAGCCATATAAAAAATTACAATTAGATAATGTAAACATAACAAGCTTTGGATCTACTGACCTTGGACTTTCATTTCTAGTTAATTATAGAAATGTGAATATTTTCTTTGCAGGTGATTTAAACTGGTGGCATTGGCAAAATGATTCACAAGAAAAACAAAAAGATGAGGAAAAGCAGTTTAAAGATGAAATAGCAAAGATAAAGAGGGCAAACATTGATATAGATATAGCATTTTTCCCTGTAGACCCTAGACTAGGAGAAGCCTTTAGCTTGGGTGGAGAATATTTTATAAAAGAACTAAATCCAAATTATTTTCTCCCAATGCATTTTGGGGATAAGTACCATACATCAAGGGATTTTATCAACAAAATAGGTAACGTAGGGACCAAGATTGTGGATATAAATAAGAAAAATTACATTGAAATTGTTAATTGTTAATTGGGACATAAAAGCTTTTTTGATTAATAAATTTACTGACAATAAAGGGCCGGTGTAAAAACCAGCCCTACAGATGTGTTAATAAAGCAATGAATTTTCCACTTTAGTGACCTCTTGTTTGATCCCACCCATGCTTTTCAATCACATAACATTTATTTTCTAATCTTCATTTTTCTTCATCTTATATTGTTGAACTTTTTCTTTTATATATTTAATATCCTGACCTATATATCTGTGTTCCAAAACCTTTACATCAAAATTTGTGGTCTTAAATGCAAATTGAAAAAAGTATCCTCCTCCAATTGCCATGACTGCTGTGCCTATACCTACAGAACCACCAAGAAAATATCCAAATATAGTTACTAAGATTTCAACAGAATTTTTTACAAATCTCACGGATTTTCCTGTTCTTTTGGTAAGAGCAACCATCAGTCCATCTCTGGGGCCAGATCCAAGTCCAGTACCCATATATATTACACATGCATATCCAAGCACCAACATTCCCATTAGCATCAATATAAATCTAGCTACAATCCCAGTAAATGTAGGGATTAAATTGTTGACCATTAAAACATCCATAAATATCCCTATGAATATCATATTAAAAACTGTTCCCCATCCTATATTTTCATTAAATACTATATTTAATATTAATATTATAAAGCCCAGAAGCATACTTGCACGCCCCATAGTTATTCCAGTAACCTTTGATAGACCTTGATGTAATACATCCCAAGGTGCCAATCCCAAATTAGCATTGATAGTCATTACTATCCCTATTGCATATGCAAAATAACCAAGAAAAAGTCTTATAAGCTTTTTTAATATAATTTTAATAAAATCCCCCCCTTACTTAAAACCACGGGTCGGGATGAAATCCGACCCCTACAGTGATAAATCAATATTATTTTTTCTTGCCTTTTTTCTTGCCTTTAGTAGCATATCTAGGTGTAGTAGTTTTTTCTTCTCTATATGATTTTTTACCTGGCTTTTTATATTCTCTTTTGTTTTTTCTTCCTTCTTTTTCTTCTTTTCCCTTTGAACTTTTTTCTTTTGCCTTCTTGTCTTTTGATCTAGGCTGTAATTTTTCTTTTTTCATCTCTTTTTTACCTATATCAGCCTTTAATTTTCTCTTGATAAGTGCAAAATCTTCTTTATCCCTATCTGTTACAAATGTAATTGCCATACCTAAATTCCCTATTCTTCCTGTTCTACCAATCCTATGAATATAGCTATCTACATTCTCTGGTATATCATAGTTTACTACATGAGTAACTCCTTCAACATCTATTCCCCTTGAGACTATATCTGTGGCAACTAAAATTTGAAGCTCTGCCTTTCTAAAGGATTTTACCACTCTTTCCCTTTTAGCCTGACTTAAATCTCCATGAAGCTCTTCTGAATTATATCCCCTGTAGAGTAGCTCTTCATTTAAAGATTTTACCCTTCTCTTTGTACGGCAGAAAACTATAGCTAGGTAGGGTCTATATTCATCAATCAAGCTACATAGATTGTCAAGTTTTCTTCTATCACTAGTTTCTATAACTATCTGCTCTATTTCATCTAATGTCTCATTTTTAGCTGCTATTTCAATTTGAAGTGGATCTTTCATAAATCTCTTGCTTAGGCTTCTAACTTCATTTGGGATAGTTGCTGAAAATAGCATTGTCTGTCTAGCCTTTGGTGTCCCCACTATTATCTTTTCTACATCGTCTAGAAAGCCCATTCTAAGCATTTCATCCGCTTCATCTAGCACTAGGTAGCTTAGCTTACCTAAATCTATGTTTTCGCGTCTTATGTGGTCTAGTAGTCTTCCTGGAGTTGCTATTATTAAATGAACTCCGTTTTTTAATTTCTTTATTTGAGCTTCTACATCCTGACCACCATATACTGCTAATATTTTAATATCACGAGCCTTTGCTAATTTTTTAGCTTCATTTGTTATTTGCAGAGCAAGTTCTCTGGTTGGTGTAATTATAAGCCCTTGAATATCCTTTTTATCTAAATTCATCTTTTGTATCATAGGTAAGAGAAATGCCAATGTCTTTCCTGTACCAGTTTGTGCCTGTGCTACTAGATCCCTACCTGAAAGTATTTCACTGATTGATCTTTCTTGTATTGGAGTAGGGCTTGTTATCCCACCTTCTGCAAGCACCTTTTCTATTCCCGTATTTATTCCTAAATCTTTAAATCCTGTCATCTACTTCACATCCTTTTCTTATATCTTAGTATTTAATATTCATCTAAAAATGAATATCTTTCCCCGTCTTTTTCCCATCCTATCACTGCATCCATGTTTACATTTTGTGTTGCTCTAAATATGGACATCTCTACATTTTTAAAATTCTCTGAAAGACTTTTAATTAAATCCTTTATCTCGTATCTCTTGTTTCCAATTTTCTTAGCAGCTACCATACAAGCACAATTAAGTGGCAATAGACCACTGTTTTTTATCCATCTCTCAATATACTCTTCTTCTATTAAATACATGGGTCTAATGAGTTCCATATTATCAAAGTTTTTTGCTTTTAATTTTGGCATCATGGTCTTGAAATTTGCAGAACAAAGTACATTTAACATGGTTGTTTCAATTACATCATTGAAATGATGTCCAAGTGCAAGCTTGTTGCACCCTAGTTCTTTTGCCCTTCCATATAAGGCACCACGTCTCATTCTTGCACACATATAGCATGGATAATCTCCGGCTATCTCATCTGCCACATCAAATATATTTGCACCATATATGTCAACTGGTATATCTAGATATTTACAATTTTCTTCTAATAGATCTCTGATTTCAGCGTGATATCCTGGATCCATTGCTATAAATTCTAATTGAAAATTTCTGTGTCCATGATTATGCAATTCTTGAAATAATTTTGCAAGTAGCAAACTATCTTTTCCACCAGATATAGCTACTGCTATTTTATCACCATCTTGTATTAAATCGTATTCTTTTATGCCTTTTATAAACTTTCCCCATATATGCTTTCTATATGTCTTTATTATGCTTTTTTCTATATCATGTAATGGTTTTTTGTCATTAAAAGGCAAGACCATTTCACAGCCTGAACCTTTTAAGCCATTGTTTTTTTCATCCATCTTATCACTCCATCTAGTATTACTTCTATATATATTATATCAAATATTTACATAAAAAAACAAAGGAGATATCAATTATCTCCCTTTCCCTCAATCTTTTGTATCCATTTAGGCAATTCATCTTTTTCTCCAAAATAAACTGTACCCCATACTCCTAGTAATATGACTATTGTACCTACCATATGATACCAAAAAAAATCTTCTTTTAATATAAATACTCCTGCAAAAATTGATACAATTGTCACCAAGTTACCAAATACTGCATACTGAGATACTGGCATCTTTGATATACTATAGTTTACCATGAAAAACGCAACTATTGATGATAAAATACCAAGATAAACTATGGGTATTATGGCCTGTACATTCATTATTGGAACAAAATAATCCCTTATAGTTCCATTTACAAGATGAATTACAAGAAGTATCAGATTAAATGCAATCGCTCCTACCCACATCATTACATAGGTAACTTCAAATGGGGTAAATGATGTAGTTGCTTTTTTGGATCCTATATTGTAAAAGGAAGACGAAAGCACTGCTATAAATAAAAATATAATCCCTAGGAAATTACCAGATAAACTCAGTCCTTCCTTCATTACATTTATAAATATAACTCCTGCTACTGACATTACAATAAATATGATTTGAATTGGCTTTAGATGTTCCTTTAAAAGGATAACTCCAAGCACTGCAGTAATTACAGGTATTAAAGATATCATAAGGCCAGCTTCTGATGAAGATGTAAGGTTTAATCCAAGTACCTCAAATATAAAATATATAACTGGCTCTGCAAGAGATGCTAATAGTATTACCTTTATATCTTTTCCCTTTAAATCTACTTTTATAACTTTAAGTAGCTTGAGTATATAAAGTGTAATTGCTGCAAGCATAAATCTAAATGCTATAAGTTCAAATGGACTCATAATCTCAAGGGCTACTTTACTAAACATAAATGAAAATCCAAATATAAGTGAAAACAACATAGCTGATAGTATTGGCAATACTTTTTCTCTGTCCATAAATGTGTCCTTTCTCTTGTATTCATATTTAGAATACTATACCATATCCTATCCTAAATATGCAATACATTAGCTTTTTTGATTTTGATATTCTTTGATAAGTTCATCTAGCTCAAAACTAATTTTTAATATTTCCTCGCGGTCTAATTCCTGCCTTTCAAGCTCAATCTTCAACTCTTCTCTTAAAACTTCAATCTGCTCAATTAACACAAAGCATCCTCCTATCATAATAATTGTGTAAATTAACATCTACATTTCATCTTGTATACATTATACTCTATTTAATAAAACTTTGAACTATTTTTATGCTATTTGCATGTTTTATTTTTATGCCTACTGCTAATTCCATTTTACTAGACAACAGTTTAAAGTTAAATATTAAGAGGTGAATTAATTATGAAAATAGAAAATCTTTTAAACCTAAAAGAAATTGGATTGAGGATTAGACTTGAAAGAGAAAAACACAATTTATCTAGAGAAAATTTAGCAGAAATAGTTAATTTGTCATCCTTTTATATAGGTCAAATCGAACGTGGTGATAGAAGTATGAGCTTAGATACCTTGGTTAAGATATCAGATACTCTAAATATATCTATAGATTATACATTGAAAGGTGAAACAATATATATGGAAAATATATATTCAAGAGAAACTATTGGCGATATTTACAAGGATGAAATGAATAAAGAGATTCAGGAACTATTAGACTTACTATCAGGTTTATCAAAAGAAAAGGTTTTCCTAATCAAAGAACTTTCAAAATTGATTTTGCCATACGTTGATAAATAATAAAGCCCCTTTTATCTAAATTTTATTGCACTTAGACTAGATATAAGGTATAATTTTCATTTGGATAGAAAATCAAATGATTATTTTAATATAGAAAGGAATTTTCGATGAAACTTGGAATAGTAGGATTACCGAATGTAGGAAAAAGCACACTTTTTAATGCAATTACTCAAGCAGGAGCTGAATCTGCGAATTATCCATTTTGCACTATAGAGCCAAATGTAGGAGTAGTAGCTGTACCAGATGAAAGACTAGAAGAACTTGCAAAGGTTCATGGATCTAAAAAAACAGTTCCAACTGCTATTGAATTTTATGATATAGCTGGACTTGTAAAAGGGGCCAGTAAAGGCGAAGGGCTTGGAAATAAGTTTCTTTCACATATTAGAGAAGTAGAAGCTATAGTGCATGTAGTTAGATGCTTTGAAGATTCAGATGTAGTTCATGTAGATGGAGATATAAATCCTGAGCGTGATATAGAGACTATCAATATAGAGCTTATGTTAGCTGATATTGAGGTTCTTGAGAGAAGACTTGAAAGAAGTCAAAGAGCTGTTAAATCAGATAAATCTTTAATTGCTGAGATAGAGCTAATCAAAAAGGCTTTAGAATCACTTGAGAATAATAAATCTCTTAGAGTCTTAGATTTAACTGAAGAAGAGTCAAAGATATTTAGGAGTTTCAATCTACTTAGCTCAAAGCCAATTATATATGCAGCAAATGTATCAGAAGATGATTTAGTAAGTGGCGATGACAATAAATATGTGCAAATAGTAAAAAAGGTTGCATCTACAGAAGATGCGGAAGTTGTTGCTATAAGTGCACAAATCGAACAGGAAATATCAAATTTAGATCCAGAAGAAAGAGTGGAGTTTTTAAATGATTTAGGCCTTGAAAAATCAGGTCTTGATAAACTTGTTCAAGCAAGCTATAGTCTACTTGGCCTAATGAGCTTTTTAACAGCAGGACCTATGGAAACTAGAGCATGGACTATCAAAAAAGGTACAAAAGCACCACAGGCTGCTGCAAAAATTCACTCTGATATAGAAAGAGGCTTTATAAGGGCTGAGGTTGTATCTTTTGATGATCTAATGAACAGCGATAAAAATATGACTCTAGCAAGAGAAAAAGGACTTGTACGAATTGAAGGAAAAGAATATATAATGCAAGACGGAGATGTGGTACTATTTAGATTTAATGTGTAAATGAAAACCGCTAACATCATGTGATGTTAGCCGTTTTCATTTGAGAGTAATCCTTGAAAAATCTTATATTTAACTATAATCAAATATATTTTTTCTTATATTCTATATTATACTCATTTAATTTTTTATAAAAATTACTCTTGCTCATATCTAGTATTTGTATGGCCTTTTGTGTATCTCCAAAACAAATATTTAAGGTATTTTTTATATGTTTTCTTTCTTCTTCTTTGATATGCTGTGAAAATGTTTTGAAACTGGCATCTTCTACAATATCATTTATTATTATATGCTTGCTAAGTATTAAACTGCCTTCGGATAAATTAATAGCTCTTTCCAAAATGTTTTCTAATTCCCTTACATTTCCTGGCCAATCATATTTTATTAATTTGTTGGTTGCTTCTGACGATATATCTATTTTTTCTAGCCCTGATCTTTTAGCAAACTTCTTTAATACAAATTTTATTAAATCATATATATCTTCTTTTCTTTCTTTTAAAGCTGGAATATATATTGGAAATACATTGATTCTATAAAATAAATCTTCACGAAAACGACCTTCTAATATTTCTTTCTCTAGGTTTTTATTGGTTGCCGCTATTATCCTAGTATTAACTGTCTTAGGCTCTATTCCGCCAACAGGAAAAAATACCCCTTCTTGTATAACCCTTAAAAGTTTAGCTTGAGAGCTCATAGGCATATCACCTATCTCATCTAAAAAAACACTACCATTGTTGGCTACTTCTAGGAGTCCCTTTTTACCTTTTTGTTGTGCACCTGTAAAGGCACCTGAAACATATCCAAATAATTCTGATTCTAGCAATTCACTTGGTATGGCAGCGCAGTTTATTTCTACAAAGTTATTCTCTTTAAGATTGCTATTATTATGTATTAGCCTTGCTAAAACTGATTTGCCAGTACCACTTTTCCCTAATATTAATATATTGGAAGAGCTTAGAGATGCCTTTAATGCTAATTTTTTTACATGCATAATTTCACTACTATCACCTACAAAACTCGAAAAAGCCTTATTAACATATTCTTCTTTTTTTAACTCTTTTCCAACCAAGTCCAATCTCCTTATAGCGCTATCTCTTTCCTTGGTAATTATTTCTATATCTGTTTTATCTTCTACCTTTAATGCTGCCCCTTTGACCTTACCGCCTATTTTTACTTTTAATATAGAACACAATGTCGGGATACCATTTATCAATTCAAATTTATCATATTTTTCATCTGACAGTCCTTTAGCAATATTCAAGGTATCTTTTATTATGTAATTACTTTGATGAATATCCTTTATATGTTTACCCAAAACTTCAAACTCTTTGCTTTCCTTACCCTTGCTCCGGTACTCTTTTCCTTCTAATATTTCTTTTATACATTCGCCTCTAGCTGTATATCCGTAATACTGAAAAAATTTAACTTCTTTAGTTTTAGAATCTATTATTACAATATGACCTATGGAGTTGATATAATCCATATGATAATTAATATTATTAATCCTTATATTTACAAACTTATCTACAAAGTTGATTTTAGACTCAATACTTAGACCTTCTATTTTCTTAGAATTTAAGACTAGACAATCCTGTTTCTCATCTTCTTTTACTTTTTTTATACTAGCTTTGAAATGTTTGTTATCATATTTGGATATTGATATAAATGCATCTTTTTTTTCTAAGCCACAATTATCTAGACTTATATATTTTAAGGTTGTTAGATCTAAGTCTCCATCATCTTCACCCAAAGAATTGTTACAGATGATAACTATATCATCCTTATTTATCTTACCAGATTCATGACTATTTTTTATATCTAGATTTATCCTAAATATTTCCATGGCCTTTTTATTATATATTTCTATGATGCCTTCTTCGTTTATTACAATTAATCCTTCTGACATCATATCTGCAAATAATTTTGTAGTTTCATTTATGGCTAATTTACTATCCATATTATCCCCTTCTATTAAAATTCTATAAAATCCTAGATTGAAATCAATCTAGGATTTTAAAATTTATACTATGCTCTTTATTATTTCTTCTCTACTTCCTTCTAATAAATCTATGGTTGGTATTTCTATTAATGTATAGGCACCTGGAGTCTGCTTGAAAGTAGCTCTTGCTGAGCTACATAATACTTGTGCAGTTAGTGCTGGGTTGTTAATACTCATCTTGAACTCAAATTTTTGATTATTGGTTTCCCCAGATACTCCTTTTCTCTGGATTAAAACACCATGACCTACATCTTTATATTTTGAAATATCATCAACCTGTCTTATATGCGTTTCATCATGTATAAAGTAATCATCATTTTTTATATTATTTTCAATTTCTTCAAATGCAACACTACCGTCTAATTGTACATATACCATTCTCCTGTGAATGCCCGTTCCTGTTGGAATTGTTATTGATAATGCATCTTGGACACCTTCTAAGTTTTTTACAACAACTGAATGTCCCATGCTCATTCCTGGACCAAAGTTAGTATATGTTTCGCCTCTTGGTGCACAAGCTAGCATTAAAGCCCTTACTACGGAATCACTTCCTGGATCCCATCCTGCAGAAACAATTGATACACAATTGTTTTTCTTAGCTACTTCTCCAATTTCTTCTAGCTTTTCAAATATTTGACTATGAATATCAAAACTATCTACTGTATTGATACCTAACTCTAAATATTTAATCGAATTTTCTTTTGTATGTCTAGATGGTACAGTTAATATAGCTACATCTACCTGTCCCAAATCTTCTATATTTTCTACAACTTTAATATTAGGAAATTCAGAAACTTCGCTACTAGCACTTCTTCTTACTATGCCTACTACTTCCATATCACCAGACGCCCTAACTGCTTCAACAACATATTTACCTATATTACCATAACCTACAACTGCTACTTTTTTCATATATTATCCTCCTCATATTTTCACTACACACACGACTGAGAGCTTCATTATTCCAATAATCAACCTGCTAATTGGATTGATTATTGACAAGGCGGAATATTTAAAGTATACTGAATATGAACCACTTACTAGTTATAATTATAACATACATACTCTCTAAATTCCATAATTAAAATTTTTCATTTACATTTATTGCCTTAGTAAATGTAACTAATTTGAAAGGTGGTATTAATTATGGTAAAAGTAGTTATTATTGGTGGAGGTTGGTCAGGATGTGGCGCTGCAATGTCAGCTGCTAAAGCAGGTGCTGATGTAACATTGTTAGAAAGAACTGATATGTTATTAGGTACAGGTTTAGTTGGCGGTATAATGAGAAATAACGGAAGATATACTGCAACAGAAGAAGCAATCGCTATGGGTGCAAATGAACTATTTGAAATAACTGATAAAATATCCACTCATACAAATATTGACTTCCCTGGACATAAGCATGCAACACTTTATGATGTTGCTAATATTGAACCAAATATTAAAAAAGCTTTACTTGAAAACAATGTAAAAATATTATTACAAGAAAGATTTTCTGATGTAGAAATGGACGGCAACAAAATTGTCAAGGTTAAAACAGCTAATGGAACTGAAATTCAAGCAGATGTTTTTATAGATACTACAGGAACTGCTGGTCCACAAGGTAATTGTACTAAATATGGTAACGGATGTGCTATGTGTATTCTAAGATGTCCAAGCTTTGGACCTAGAGTTAGTGTTGGTGGAAAAGCTGGAGTAGATGAATTCACAGGTAAAAAAGCTGATGGTAGTATAGGTGCAATGTCTGGATCTTGTAAACTTATGAAAGAATCACTATCTGATGAGATTCACAATACATTAAATGAAAAAGGAGTCGCTGTTATACCGATTCCAGAAGAATTAAGACATGGTGAAATCTTATCTACAAAGGCATGTCAGCAATATGCATTAAAAGAATTTGCAGATAATATAATATTACTCGATACTGGACATGCTAAACTTATGACTCCATTCTTTAATATTGATCAGCTTAGACTAATCCCAGGCTTTGAGAATGCTAGATTCGAAGATCCATATTCTGGAGGACGTGGTAACTCTGTTAGATACTTAGCTATATCACCAAGAAATAACAAGCTAAAGGTTGATGGTGTCGATAATTTATTCTGTGCTGGGGAAAAATCTGGAGCATTTGTAGGACATACTGAAGCAATCGTTACTGGCTATTTAGCAGGAAACAACGCAGTAAGATTAGTAGCTGGTAAAGAGCTATTAGAAATACCAACAAATACTGCAATAGGTGAAGCCCTTGATTATGTTGGAAAACAGATGAAAACAGAAGAAGGTAGAAGACACAAGTATACATTCTCTGGTTCTGTATTATTTGATCATCTAAAATCTAAAGATCTCTATACTACAGATCATAGTGTAATAGAAGAAAGAGTTAAGAAAGCTGATATATATAAAATATTTGATACTAAAGTATTATAATATACTTGAAAAGCCACTGGGTTTAACCCAGTGGCTTTTTTAATAGTTAATCTACAATTAAATAGCTATTACATCCATAAAACAATTGCCACAATAGTTGAAACTAGTAAACCAGTTACAACTGGGAAGAAGTTCTTTCTTGCAAGTTCTAAGGGAGAAATACCAGCAATACCAGCTGTTGCAACCAGTCCAAATGACCAAGCTGCCAAACATCCTCCACCAGACCAAACAGCACCCATTTGACCTACAGCAGCTAAGGCATGTACATTGATACCTGCTGGAGCCCCTAGTCCTTGAGCTAAACTAGCTACCATTGGTAAACCTGAAAAACCTGATCCATCAAGTCCAGTTACTATTCCTACAATTAGGTTCCCAAAGGCTAAGAAGAATCCATTTAAAGGCAATGCATTTGCCAATGCTTGTCCTAAATCAAAAAGAAGGGAAGGAGCGCCTTCACCTAATATTGCAGGACAGTTAGATGATCCTAAAAAGAAAAATGCAGCAATCGGAATGATTGGTGAAAAAATCTTAATAGAAAAAAGAAAACCGTGGCGTAAGTATTCTACAATTTTTTCTAAAGCTGCACTTCCAAATTGTACAATAGTTGCTGCAAGCAAAAATAGTGTTCCAATACCACCTATTAAAGCTGTAGAACCACCACCCCTGATTTCTTGCATTACCATGGTAATGATTGCAATTGAGAATATAAGAGGAATTAGTATAGCAAAAGCTTTACCTAGAGGATTTTTCTCTAGCACTTCTTGGGATTCAGTTTCTGCTTGTTGAGCTTCAATTATAGAAGCTTTATATTTGGGATCTTTAATGTCTTTGCGCATTATAAAAAATGCAATTATACTTGCTACTCCGCCTGTGATAAGAGAAAGTGGAACAACATAAGGTAGTAAAGATCCTTCTGCTAGTCCAATTGTTCTTTCAGCTAATCCAGGTGCTCCTTGTATTACCCAGTCACCACTCAAAGCCATACCATGACCTAAGATATTAATTGCCATAGCAGCAGATATTGCAGGAAGTCCAGATTTAACCGCTAAAGGAATAAGTATAGTACCTACTAAAGCTGTAGCAGGTGTAGGCCAAAAGAAAATAGCTGCAAAGTACATAATAATACCTAATATCCAGAAAGCTATATTAGGATTTGACATTAAACCCTTTGCAGGAGCAACCATGATTTTATCCGCTCCTAAATCCTCCATGCTCTTCAGCATTGCGACCATTAAAGCAATAATTAACATAATATCAAATAAATCTTCTCCTGCCGTTAACAAACCATTAAATAAAGATTGTGATGCCCCAACTAAACTACCAGTATAAATCCAACCAATTAAAAAGAGTCCAACTAAACTTGGTAAAACTACATCACGTTTCATAATCATAGCTATTACAATCAGACCAATAAAAAACAGATAAAGCCAGTGAATTGATAATAAATTTGTTTCCATTGTCAAACCCCCTACAGAATCTTATAATTCAATTACAGAATATACTTTAAAGTATATTCTGCAATTGATTGATAAATAATTATTAGTAAATAATGATTAATATTTAACAAATACAAATACATACTCTCTAAATTCCAAGGGAATGCCTTAAGTTCCCATTAAACCACTTATTTTTTTAAAAATCGTGTGTGTAGTCTTTTATTTAACAACTAATATACTAATCATTATTATTTACCTTAAATTTGATTTGATAGAATACTTTCATATGTTTCCCTCTTTACAATTAACCTATCTACGCCGTCTTTAATAAATACAACGGCTGGTCTAGGAATTTTATTGTAATTGCTTGCCATTGAATAATTATATGCTCCTGTTGAGAAGACTCCTAATAAATCTCCTCTTTCTATACTAGATGGAACTTTTAAATCTTCTATCAGTATATCACCTGATTCACAGCATTTACCTGCAATTGTAACTGTTTTATCTTTACTTTCATCAATTTTATTTATCAACACTGCATCATATTTAGCCTGATAAAGACTTGGCCTAATATTATCTGTCATTCCACCGTCTATTCCTACATATGTCTTTATATCAGGTATTTCTTTGATAAAACCAACTTCATATATAGTCATACCAGCTTCACCTACAACCCATCTTCCAGGTTCTATTATTATTTTGGGTATTTGCAATTTATATTTCTCTGATTCTTCCCCTACTTTTGCCATTATATTATCTGTAAAGTACTTTAAGTCTTTGGAACCTTCCCCTATATAATCTATTCCATAACCACCTCCTGTGTTTAATTCTTCAGTAACAATACCATGTTCGCTTTTTATATAATCCATCAACTTCATTATAATTTCTATAGCCTTTAGATGAGCATTATTGCTATGAAGTTGTGATCCTATGTGAAAATGTAGACCTTTATATTTTAAATTTGTCGATTTCTTAATAATATTCATAGACTCATCAATTATATTTTTATAAAGTGGAATGCCAAACTTAGAATCTACTTGAGCTGTCTGTATATATTTGTGAGTATCACTTTCTATTCCTGGGGTTATCCTCATTAATATATTTACATTTTTCTCGTTTTCTTTAGCTATTTGATCCACTACTTGTATTTCATCTAAATTGTCTACAACTATTCTTCCAACATCATTTTTGATAGCTAGCTCTATTTCAGCTACAGATTTATTATTTCCATGAAATATAACATTTTCCATGGGAAAATCTACTGACATAGCAGTATAAATTTCTCCTCCAGAAACTGCATCCATACCAATTCCAGTATCTTTTAATATCCTTACCATTTCTTTTGTTAAAAATGCCTTGCTTGCATATACAGCCATAGTATTATCATGTTCCTTTAGAAAACTAACTTTGATTTCATTTAATCTTTCTCTTATCTTATCTTCTGACATAACATACAAAGGTGTACCATATTTATTAGCTAGTTTTGTTAAATTTACATTTGAAAATTTAAAATCAGCCATATTTAAATCACCTCACTATTAATTTTTATTTATATGGGATCTTTCATATACAATATTATAATTGCATATTTCATGCCAATAATTTAACAATCTTAGATAATTAGCTATTTTAAGGCTTGTATAAAATATGTTTTTTTTAATAATACTCTATCTTCCATATATAGCTGTCTAATCAAATTATATAAGCTTATTTAGTCCACTTTTTTAGACTTCATTCCTTTTTTATATACTTACCAGATTATTATTGATTATACCTTATAAATCCTTTCAATAGTAGCTTTTATTTCTATCTACTGATCAGATATTAATTATAATTATTATATATTTAGACTTTTAGTCCATTAAAATGGAATAGGAAAAATTAGGGTCACTTGACCTTGATTTTTTTGTCACTATTATAAGTAGATTGAATAAGGTATTAATAGTTTGAAATAGTAGAGGTGAATATTTTTGGAAACTATATTACTGGTATTTACATTGTCCTTAGATGCCTTTGTGGCTAGTATTGCCTATGGTACAAACAAGATAAAGATACCACCTTTATCATTATTAATCATTAATACTATGTGTTCAGCTTTTCTTGGTCTATCTCTTTTTTTAGCTTATCAAATCAAAAAGGTAGTCCCTGAAAATACTGCTGTCCTACTAAGCTTTTTTATATTGTTTGGACTTGGCGTATATTATTTGTTTGAGAGTATAGTTAAATCTTATTTGAAAAAACATTTTAAATCACGAGAGAATGTGAAAATAAAATTATTTGATATATATTTTGTTGTAGATGTATATATAGATGAAATCAAGGCAGATTTGGATCAATCAAAAATCTTAGAGACTAAAGAAGCATTTTATCTAGCGATTGCTCTTTCTTTAGATTCACTAGCTGTTGGTTTTGGAAGCAGTTTAGTTAGTGTTAATTATTTATATATAGTAGCATTGTCCTTTATTATGGGTATGCTTTCTATTTTAAGTGGCTTGTTTTTAGGTACAAAAATCATTGAAAAAACTAAAGTCGAACTGTCTTGGCTATCTGGAATTTTGTTGATAATCTTAGCAGTTTTAAAACTAATATAATGGATGCAGGTGAATGTTATATTCTGGTCTTATGGATATAACATTCACCTGCATCTTTTGCTTGCTTGTTTATTTCTAATACTATCTGTGGTGGATCTAGTTCTATATCTTCAAAGTATTGTTACCAATAATCTTATATTTTGTGTTATAATTATCTAAAATATAAAAAGATGATTCCGTGAATAAAAACAATAAACTTATTTTTGTAATTATACTTCTTGTGTCTTTGGTGCTTACAGGAATTATTGGATATACTATATTGTTAGATCTTAGCTTTGTAGATGCACTCTATATGACTGTAATTACTATATCAACTGTTGGATATGCAGAAGTTGGAGTAATGGATACAGAAGCTAAATTATTCTCTATACTCCTTATTTTTGTGAGCTTAGGTACTGTGGGTTATTTGTTTAGCACTATAGTATCTTCATTTTTAGAAGGAGATGTCAGAAAAGCTTGGAGGAGGAGAAAAATGGAGTTAAAAGTAGATAATATGAAAAATCATTATATAATATGCGGTGCAGGTGAAACAGGACATAATGCTATCAAACAATTTTAAAAAGGTGGTTTTCCCTTTGTAGTAATTGATAGAGATGAGGAAAAAATCAATGAATTAATAGAAGAAGAAATACCTGCTATCCTAGGTGATGCAAGCCAAGAATATATACTTGAAAAAGCTAATATACAATATGCTAAGGGGCTTATATCTTCGCTTTCATCTGATGCTGAAAATGTATACACTGTCCTTACTGCTAGACAAATGAATCCTGAACTTTATATAGTTTCTAGAGCTATTAATAAACATGCAGATGAAAAATTAAAAAAGGCAGGTGCAAACAATACTATTTCTCCAAATGAAATAGGTGGCACTCGTATGGCATCTTTAATGCTTAGACCCAATGTTATATCTTTTTTGGATGTAGTGACAAAGGCTGGAGATGTAGTACTTGACCTTGAAGATGTGGTTATATCCCAAAATTCAAACCTCATAAACAAGACACTAAGACAAGCACAGATACCTCAAAAAACAGGACTTATTGTACTTTCAATAAAAAAACAAGGCAGCGATAAATTATCCTTTAATCCAAGTTCTGATGAAGTGTTAAAACAAGGGGACATTATGATAGTTCTTGGAAAAGAAGAACAGGTAAACGAGTTGAAGAAGATAGCAAATGACACTGGAGAAAGAAATTTGAATAGATAGGGATGATTAAATGAATGATTTGGAAATGCTTAGAAAAACTATTGACGAATGTGACAGTGAAATAGTAGAGGCAATAGAGAAGAGATTTCATGCCGTGAAAGATGTAGTAGCATATAAAAAGGAAAACAATCTTCCTATTCTTCAAAGTGATAGAGAAAATGAGGTATTGAAAAAGGTAGAATCCTACCAGCAATCCAAAGAGTTTTTAAATGAAATAAGAGAAATTTATATCTATATAATGAACAAGAGCAAGGAAATACAGGAAAGGGCCTAACGAGCCCTTTTATTTTGTAAATTAATAAGTATTATACTTGATGATACTAGGATTACTGAAAGAATTACCTTTCCTCCTAGCAATCTTTCATCTAATAGGAGATATGAAAGGAATACTCCAAATATCGGTATAGTAAATCTGTATATAGAAATTTTTCCTACGGGATTATATTGCAATAGAGAAGTCCATATAGAAAATGCTGCAGCTGATGCAAATGCAAGATATAATAGTAGCCATATGTTTTTATAAGTAAAGTTTAAACTTTCTCCCCCTCCTACAAATCCAGCTAATAATAGAAACAATGAGCCTAAAAGCAGTTGATATCCTGCTAGTAAAAATGGATTTATATACTCTATTAAACTCTTTGTATATACACTAGAGATAGCTCCTGTAAGACTTGCCATAAGGACAAAACCTTCGCCTGTAAAAGAAAAACCTCCACCCACACTCCCTCCATTTGTATTTACAAGTATTACTCCTGCAAATCCAAGTAAAAGCCCAAGAATTTTATTTAAGGTAAGCTTGTCTTCTTTGTAAAAAAACCTAGCTATAATGACTATAAAAAATGTGCTTGTAGCCATTATAATTGCTCCTTTTGTACCACTTGTATTTGAAAGTCCTATATAGAAAAATGTATAATTTATCGTGGTCTGCAATACTCCCAGTAACAAGACCCTTTTTATTTGAAAT
>CAYRYO010000028.1:0-21215 GCA_964428475.1 uncultured Tissierellaceae bacterium | reverse complement strand
TATTAGCTACATTTTCTGAGGAAAAAGCTAAGAGAATATTTGAACTTACTGAAAGAACAGATAATATTTTTGGTAAGTTTATTAGTGGAAAGATAGTAGACTCACTTATCGTAGCAGTGCTTACTTTTGTAATACTTACTATATTTAAGATTCCTTATACTGTACTTGTTTCATTTATTATAGGGCTTACAAATATAATTCCTTTTTTTGGTCCATTTATTGGGGCTGTACCATCGGCCATATTGATATTATTTGTATCTCCAATAAAGGCATTATGGTTTATAGTGATTATAGTTGTGATTCAGCAAATAGATGGGAATATAATAGGGCCTAAGATACTAGGAGATAGTTTGGGAATATCTGCATTTTGGATTCTTTTTTCACTTTTAATAGCAGGAAAACTATTTGGAGTGGTAGGACTTATAATTGGAGTTCCTACATTTGTGTTTATTTATTCGATAATAAAAGATATAGTAGAAGATAGATTAAAGAAAAAAGGACTTCCCCATGAATCAAAAGAATACATGTAAATAGAATAGATATAAGAAAAAATACTAGGATAACAATATAAGTTATGATATAATCAAAGAAATACTTATTTTCAAAAAATTTCTACAAGGAGAATATACTAAAAATTTTGTTATTTTAAAATCTTATAAAAAGCTATAAAAGATTAATAATCTTTTAAATAAATGCTGGTTAAGGGGGCAAATGTATAATGAAGACATATTCAGCTGAGAATATCAGAAATGTGGCTTTACTAGGTCATAGTAGTAGTGGTAAAACAACTTTAACTGAAGCGGTACTTTTTGCAACAGGTATAACAAAGAGACAAGGTAAAGTAGAAGATGGAAATACTGTGTCAGATTTTGATAAGCAAGAAATTAAAAGAGGAGTATCTATTGGACTAGCTGTAATTCCTGCGGAGTTGAATGGTATAAAGTTTAATCTGCTTGATACACCAGGTTATTTTGATTTTATAGGAGAGATGTATGGTGCTAAAAGAGCATCTGAAGGATCAGTATTAGTAGTTGATGCTTCATCAGGAATAGAAGTAGGAACTGAAAAGGCTTGGAAAAACCTAGAAAAGTATACTACTCCAAGAATTATATTTTTAAATAAGATGGATAAAGAAGATATAGAATTTGATCGATTGGTAATGGAATTAAAAGAAAAATTTGATGAAAAAATAATCCCATGTGCCTTGCCAATAGGTCAAGCAGATGGATTCAAAGGCTTTATATCTGTTCTTGATAGAAAGGCTTATGAATATAATGGAAAAGAAAGAAAAATAGAAGAACTTAGTGATGATCAGGAAGCAAAGATAGCAGACATAAGAGAGAGTTTAATGGAAAAGATAGCAGAGACAGATGAATCACTACTTGAAAAATATTTTGAAGGTGAAGAATTTACAAAAGAAGAAATTTCAAAAGGTCTTAAAAAATCTATAGCAAATGGTGACTTAGTACCACTTGTAGTGGGATCTGCAGAAAAGGCTATAGGAGCAGATTTTTTACTTGAAGTAATAGAAACTTATATACCTTCTCCAAAGAGTATAGGATCATATAAAGGATTAAAAGATGGAGAAGAAGTAGAAAGAAAAGTAGATCCAGATGATGCATTCTCAGCTGTTGTATTTAAAACGATTATAGATCCATTTGTAGGTAAATTGAGTTTATTTAGAGTTGTTTCTGGAAAGATAAATAAAGATACAGAATTATACAACTCTACCAAAGATGAAGATGAAAGATTAGGTGGATTATTTATCGTAAGAGGTAAAAGTCAAATCGAAGTCGATGAAGTGCAAGCTGGAGATATAGCTGCTACGTCAAAGCTTAATTTAACACAAACAGGAGATACTCTTTGTGAAAAAACCAATCATACTCTTTACGAAACCATTAGATATCCTCAACCAACATTATTCTTGGCAGTAGAGGCTAAAGCTAAGGGAGATGAAGATAAAGTGTGGTCTTCACTTCAAAAATTAACAGATGAGGACCCAACATTTATAGTAGAGCGAAATTCAGAAACCAAGCAACTTCTTATCGGTGGGCAAGGCAATATGCAACTTACTGTAATTGTAGATAAATTAAAGCAAAACTTTGGAGTTGAAGTTAATCTAGTCAGTCCAAAGATAGCATTTAGAGAGACGATTAAAGGCAAATCATCAGTTCAAGGAAAGCACAAGAAACAATCAGGCGGAGCTGGACAATATGGTGATGTACATGTATCGTTTGAGCCTTGTGAGGAAGAATTCATATTTGAAGAGAAAATATTTGGAGGTTCGGTTCCAAGAAATTACTTCCCAGCAGTTGAAAAGGGAATTAGAGATTCATTAGAACATGGAGTACTGGCAGGTTTTCCTGTAGTGAATGTAAAGGCAACATTGTTTGATGGATCATATCATGCAGTAGACTCAAATGAGATGGCTTTTAAGATTGCTGCATCTATAGCCTTTAAAAAGGGAATGGAAGAGGCAAAGCCTATTCTTCTTGAGCCGATAGTTAAAGCTGAAGTTTCAGTTCCAGAGGAATATATGGGCGATGTAATGGGTGATATGAATAAGAGAAGGGGCAAAATCTTAGGGATGGAGCAACAAAGTGATGGCACTCAGATAATAAGTACAGAAGCTCCCCATGCAGAGATGTTTGAATATGCAATAGACTTAAGAGCTATGACTCAGGCTCGTGGAAGCTTTACTATGGAATTTTCTAGATATGACGAAGTACCTAGCCATACAGCAGAAAAAATAATAGCCGATATAAACGCAGAAAAAGAATAAAGATTTATAGAAAGAAAAAACAGCATATGCTGTTTTTTCTTTTATTGACAGAAATTCATAAGAAATGTATAATATACTAAAGGGCAAAGAAAGTCAAAGACGAAAGGAGTATATATGTCTGGATTAAGTAATATAATAGAGAGATTTATAAAAGAATTGTTAGAAGAAGCTGAAAATGGGATAATAGAAATACAAAGAAATGAGTTAGCAGAACAATTTGAATGTGCTCCTTCACAGATCAATTATGTGCTTACCACGAGATTTACTCCATATATGGGGTATTATATTGAGAGTAGAAGAGGCGGTGGTGGGTATATTAAAATTATAAAAGTGGGTATAGATGAATATACAGACATTAATAATATTATACTAGATACCATTGGGGATTCAATTACAAAAAATAAGGCATACAATATAATTAATGGTCTGATTGAAGAAAATATAATAGTGAAGAGAGAAGGAAATATCATAAAAGCAGCGATAGGAGATAGGGCCTTATATAGTGTAGCTTCTAGCTCTAGAAATAAAATTAGAGCAGATGTTTTAAAGGACATTTTACTGATTATCGCTGAATAGGAGGTAACATTATGTTATGTGATTCTTGCAATAAAAACAAAGCTACAATACATTTTACAAAGATAGTGAATGGAGAAGTCGAAGAAAAACATTTATGTGATGATTGTGCAAAAATAAACAAGGATTTTGATTTTGAGTTCTCATTTCCATTCCACAAATTATTTACAGGACTTTTAGAAATCAGTGAAGAAAATGAAATACAACATACAAACTTTAAAAATATAAATTGTCCTAGATGTGGTTTAGACTATAGAAGATTTAAAGAAACTGGTAAATTTGGATGTGCAAATTGTTATGATGTGTTCTCTGAGGATATAGAGCTACTTCTCAAAAATATCCATGGTCATAGCAAACATATAGGTAAGATTCCAGTTAAGTCAGAGGAGAAGATTCTCAAGCAAAGGGAGATAGAAAACTTAAAAAAGGAATTAGAAAAGAATGTAAAGGTTGAGAATTTTGAAAGAGCAGCTATTATAAGAGATGAAATAAAAAGGATAAATGAAAAGATAGAAATAGAAGGATGGTGATAGTATGACTAAATGGTTAGAAACTCCTGGTATAGATGAGGATGTTGTGGTAAGCACAAGAATTAGAATTGCTAGAAATATCGAAAAATATAAGTTTCCTAATTTAATAGATAAGAAAGAAACAGAAAACATTACAAAAGACATACTAAAATCATTAGATAGTCAAAAAGAAAACTATGATTTTTATAGGAATAGAGAGTTAAGTCAAGTAGAAAGAAATGTATTTGTAGAAAAACATTTGATTAGTCCAAATCTTTCAGAGCAAGATTATAAAGGGAGCTTTTTTGTTAGAAAAGATGAAAAAACTACTATAATGGTAAATGAAGAAGATCATATAAGGGTACAAGTATTATTGCCGGGGTTAAATATAGACGAAGGTTGGAAAATTTGTTCAGAGATAGATGATGAATTAGAAAAAAGTATAAAGTATGCTTTTCATGAAGACTTTGGATATTTAACATCTTGCCCTACAAATGCGGGGACTGGACTTAGGGGATCCGTAATGCTCCATTTGCCAGGGCTGAGTATGACGGGTCAGATAAATACAATAATGGAAGGACTTAGAAAGATAGGACTTACAGTTCGAGGATTGTATGGGGAAGGGTCAAAAGCTCTAGGCAATCTTTTTCAAATATCAAATCAAACTACCATAGGAGAAAGAGAAGAAGATATAATTAAAAAAATAAACAAGATAGTATTTCAAATGGTTACTAGAGAGAGAAATACTAGAAGATATATATTAGATAAAAAAGGAATGGAATTAGAAGATAAGGTGTTTAGATCTTTAGGTATATTAAATTATAGTAGGGTAATAACTACAGTTGAAGCTATGAATCATCTTTCAAATGTAAAATTTGGTACGGATATGGGTATAATCAAAAATATAGATTCTAAAGAAATAATCAAATTAATGTTAGATATACAGCCCGCGACCATAGAAAACACTCAAAATGAAAATATAAGTACCAGGCAAATAGATGTATTAAGAGGAAGAATATTAAGAGAAAAACTAAAGAGTTTGGAGGAATAAATATATGGCGATGTTTGGAAGATTTACAGAAAAGGCACAAAGAGTAATACTTCTTTCTCAAGAAGAAGCTAAAAAATTCAGGCATAATTATGTAGGGACAGAACATTTACTTCTTGGGCTAGTAGGAGAAAAAGATGGAGTGGCTGGAAAGGTGTTAATACAATCAGGACTAACTATGGAAAATTTGAGGGAAGAAATAATAAATGCCGTAGGAGAAGGTGAATATGGAGCAGATATACTTGGATTTACTCCTAGAACTAAGAGAATATTTGAACTTGGCTTTGTAGAAGCTAGAAACTTAGGTCACAATTATGTAAGTACAGAGCATTTACTTTTGGGACTATTGTCAGAGGGTGAAGGTGTAGCTATAGCTATAATCAAAAAAATGGGCATAAATATAGATGAATTAAAGCAATTAATAATTGGCATGATAACAGATCCAAATGTAAAAAGCCAACAAGATGAAATGATTGAAGATAAGAAAACACCAAACTTATCCAAATATAGTATTGATTTAAATAAGCTTGCTGAAGAAGGAAAAATAGATCCAGTAATAGGTAGGATGAAAGAAATAGAAAGGGTTATTCAAGTTCTTAGCAGAAGAACAAAAAATAATCCAGTATTAATAGGTGAACCAGGTGTAGGAAAGACTGCTATAGCAGAAGGACTAGCTCAAAAGATAGTTGAGGGAAATGCGCCTGAAATCATCAAAGATAAAAGAGTAATTACTCTTGACTTACCAGGGATGATAGCAGGGGCAAAATATAGAGGAGAGTTTGAAGAAAGACTTAAATCTGTGATGAAAGAATTAAAAGATGCTGGAGATATAATACTGTTTATAGACGAGCTTCATACCATAGTGGGTGCTGGAGCTGCTGAGGGTGCTATAGACGCGTCAAACATATTAAAACCAGTACTTGCGCGTGGTGAACTTCAAATCGTAGGAGCGACGACCATAGACGAGTATAGGAAGCATATAGAAAAGGACTCTGCATTAGAAAGAAGGCTTCAACCTATCATGGTTGAGGAGCCAAATGTAGAAGATACTATAAAGATACTCCAAGGTCTAAGAGATAGATATGAAGCTCATCACAGAGTTAAAATAACTGATGAGGCAATTAAAGCCGCGGCTGAACTTTCTCATAGGTATATAACTGATAGGTTTCTTCCCGACAAAGCAATTGATTTAATTGATGAAGCAGCCTCTATGATAAGGGTGAACAATTATGTTGCACCAGATGAGCTAAAGAACCTAGAAGAGACATTAGAGAAACTATCTAAGGAGAAAGAAGAAGCTATAAATTCTCAAGACTATGAAAAAGCTGCAAATATAAGAGATCGAGAGATAAATGTAAGGGAAGAACTTAAAAGCAATCAAACAAAGTGGGAAAAGAAAAAACAAACTTCTAATATGATAGTTAAATACGAAGAAATAGCAAAAGTAGTTTCATCATGGACAGGAGTACCTGTTACAAAAATGACTACTGAAGAAAGTGAAAGACTTTTAAATCTAGAAGATATACTTCATAAAAGAGTAATAGGTCAGAGTCAAGCTGTAAAAGCTATATCGAGTGCCGTTAGGAGATCTAGAGTTGGACTTAAGGATCCAAATAAGCCAGTGGGTAGCTTTATATTTGTAGGTCCTACAGGAGTAGGTAAGACATATCTTGCCAAGGCTCTTGCCGAGGCACTATTTGGTGAAGAGGAAGCTATGATAAGAATAGATATGAGTGAGTATATGGAAAAGCATGCTGTTTCAAGACTTATAGGATCTCCACCGGGATATGTGGGATATGATGAAGGTGGACAGCTTACTGAAGCAGTAAGAAAAAAGCCATATGCTGTTATATTATTTGATGAAATTGAAAAAGCTCATCCAGATGCATTTAATATGTTACTTCAAATACTTGATGATGGAAGACTAACTGATTCCAAGGGAAGAACAGTAGATTTTAAAAATACTGTTATTATAATGACATCGAATATTGGCGCTACATCTATTAGAAAGCAAAATGTCTTAGGATTTTCTCTAGGAGCAGAAGAGGGAAAAGAAGAGTATGAAAAGATGAAGGAAACTATTACAGACGAACTTAAAAAGACATTTAGACCAGAATTTTTAAATAGGCTTGATGAAGTGATAGTCTTCCATAGTTTGGAAGAAGGACATATAGCTGATATAGTCAAGATAATGGTAAATGATCTTGAAAAGAGACTGTTGAATATAGATGTAAAGATAAAGGTATCCAAAGAAGCTCAAGAATTCATTGGAGAAAAAGGCTTTGATCCAGTTTACGGAGCTAGACCTCTTGAGAGGACTATAAGAAAAACGATAGAAGATCAATTAGCAGAAGAGATACTGAAGGGCAATCTATCTAAGGACGATATTGTATATATAGATGTCGAAGAAGATAAATTAAAATTCAAAGTTGAGTAAAATTATAGGGAGGAGCTCCTTCCTATAATATTTGGAGGAAAACATGAAGAAAAAAACAGCTTATATATGTGAAGAATGTGGATATCAAACTAGTGGGCATATGGGAAAATGTCCAGAGTGCAATACTTGGAATAGCATAAAAGAAGTTGTAATTGAAAATAAAAAGAACTCTAAAGATAGGAAAGCAGTTAAAACAAGACCTATTTTAAGATTGCAAGATGTAAAGAGTTCAAATAGTGATAGAATAATCACTAGTATAAATGAATTCAATAGAGTCATGGGTGGTGGAATAGTTAAGGATTCCATCACTCTTTTATCTGCAAAACCGGGTGCTGGGAAATCTACATTGCTTTTACAAGTAGCTAATGATTTAGCAAACTCAGGGTTAAAAGTCTTATATGCGTCTGGAGAAGAAAGTGAATCTCAAATTAAAAACAGGGCAGATAGAATAACAGAAAAGGTAAGCAGGGATGTTTGGGTGGTTTCTGATAATAGCTTGGACAATGTTCTTTTTAATGTAGAAGAAATTGATCCAGATATAATTATTATAGATAGTATACAGACATTTACATTATATGAATTTTCAAACTCTAGAGCAGGCTCTCCTACTCAGACAATGGAATGTGCAAATGCCCTTGTAAAAATAGCAAAAGACATAGAGAGACCGAGAGCTGTTATATTGGTAGGACAAATGACAAAAGAAGATGAAATAGCAGGAGTAAGAGCACTTGAGCATTTGGTAGATACAGTGCTTCTAATTGAAGGTGAAAGTGGAGAAGAACTTAGAACACTACTCACTACAAAAAATAGGTATGGTTCAACTGGAGAGATGGGATTTTTTTATATTACTGACAAGGGAATGGTCTCTATTGACAATCCTTCTGAATACTTTATGACTTCAAGGGAAAATAGTAGTCAAGTACCAGGGAGTTCTATTACGGTAGTAAGAGAAGGGACAAGACCTGTTATATTAGAGATAGAAAGTCTTGTATCGCATTCTTTTATGCCATATCCTTCGAGAATAGGAGAATGTATGAAAAGGGAACAATTAAATACTCTTATTTCTATAATAGAACAAAGAGGAAATATAAAATTATATGATAAAAATGTTGTAATAAAGACCACTGGTGGTATGAAATTAAAGGAACAAGCTTCAAATCTAGCTGTGCTTATGAGCATAGTGTCGTCGGTCAAAGGTATAGGTATACCAAATAGTACAGTGTTTATTGCAGATGTGGGATTAACTGGTGAACTTAAAAAAGTTCCATCTTTAGAGACCAGATTAAGGGAACTAGATAGAATGGGTTTTAAAACTGTTTATGTTGCACCAGATAGTGTGAAATCTATCGTGACAAAGACACTTAAGATAATTGAAAGTGAGAAACTGCGTGATGTGATTTTTCATTTGTTTAAATAATTAAAGGGCTAAGATTAGCCCTTTAATCTAATAAAGTTTTAAATAGAAGATAGACTATTTTAAACTAAATATTCCTAGGGTTTTAATGGTTTCATATTCTTTTTGTAGTAGATCTTGCAGGTTTAAGTCCAATGTATTGCAAATAGCTGCTAAATAAAATACATATGAACCTATTTCTTTTTCTAAGGTTTCTTTACAACCATCACATATGTTACCTTCTAGATGACTTTTAACTGTTTCTAAATTATCCTCAAATGATTCCTTGCTGTAATCTTGTTTTGTAGCGTGTATAGATATACAGCCGCAAGAAGTTACAGATTTAGCTACAGCTCTATTTATACGAGAATTGTACTCATCGAGTTTGGTCATTATATCTAATATACTTTTATGTCTTATAAGGACATGAGAGACTTGTTCTTGGAAATTATTACATAAGATATTATTTTCAGTATTAGTGATAATATCACTCATATTTTCAACTCCTGTCAGTAAGGTTATTTGTTATATTCTCATTATACTTACTAGGACAAGTCGTTGTCAAATATTTATATGGATTTTTTTCAATAATATTTAGATTTATCTAGTTGACTAGCAATTATATCTATGGTAGAATGTAAACTTTACAATCAACATCTAATACTGTATAATATTAATTATAAGTAAAATGGGAGGTTTTTATATGTTTAAAATTGGCGATAAAATTGTATACCCAATGCATGGTGCTGGTGTAATAGAAGGCATAGAAGAAAAAGAAATTTTAGGAGAAAAGAGAAAGTATTTTGTTATGAGAATGCCTATAGGTGATATGAAGGTAATGGTACCTGTAGATAATGTTGAAGATGTAGGCGTAAGGGATATAATTGGTGAAGATGATTTTAAAGCGGTAATGTCAATACTCAGGGATGATAAATCAGCTATGCCTCAAAATTGGAATAGAAGGTATAGAGCTAATATGGATAGAATTAAATCAGGAGACATATTTGAAATAGCAGCTGTAGTTAGAAACTTATTGATGCTAGATACAGAAAAGGGACTTTCTACGGGAGAAAGAAAGATGCTAAGTTCAGCAAAGCAAATGCTATTATCAGAAATGGTATTAGTCACAGATACTGATATAGAAAATGTTGAGAAAATAGTAGTAGAAGCAATCGAATATCAAGCTCCACAATCAAGTGAGGAGTCTGAGAAATTGGAAAAACTAGAAGATTTACAGGAAGTAGAAGAATAAAAACATAAAATTTTGCCTCTAAATAAAAAAAAGATAGGTTTAATTTTACGTGTATTTGGAAATATATATAATAGAGGAGGTGAAATAATGTTTTATAAGATTGTCAAAGTTATTATAGGTTTACTTGGTTCTCTTTTAGGTTATAGTCTTATAACAACATTTATAAATTTAGGAATCATAAAAGCTACATCAGGAGGTTGGGTTAGTTTGTCTTTATATATAGGAACTTCACTGACTTTTGGAATTATTTCTTTTTTATTATCGCAAAAAATAATTAATCGAGGTAGAAAGATTATAAAACTGATTGAAAGAGAATTGGAGAAGTTTTCAGCTTATGATATAGCGGTTTCGTCTATTGGGCTTATAGTAGGGCTTGTGATTGCATTTTTATTGTCTCAGCCACTATCTAGTATAGGTATACCATACTTAGATGTAGTAGTTTCTATTGTTTTTTATATTATACTTGGATATCTTGGACTTACTATACCACATAGAAGAAAAGAGGATATTTACACTACATTCAACAATTTGAAAAAAAATTCAAAAGAAAAGACAAAAACAGTACAAGGTTCATTTCCTAAAATACTGGATACTTCTGTTATTATAGATGGTAGGATTTTGGATATTTGTAAGACTGGATTCATAGAAGGACCTCTTATAATTCCAGAGTTTGTATTGGAAGAACTCCAACATATAGCAGATTCTTCCGATTCATTAAAGAGAAATAGGGGAAGAAGAGGACTGGATATTTTACACAAGATTCAAAAAGAAGTCGATATTGAGGTAATCATCAATGATAGTAAATTTGATGATGTAAAAGAAGTAGATTCAAAACTGTTAAAGCTTACTCAGCAGTTTGAAGGAAGAGTAATTACAAATGATTACAATTTAAACAAAGTAGCTGAAGTTCAGAGCATACCTGTATTAAATATAAATGATCTAGCAAATTCTGTAAAGCCTGTTGTACTACCTGGGGAACAAATGATAGTGCAAGTGGTCAAAGATGGAAAGGAATTAAATCAAGGTCTTGCATACTTAGATGATGGAACTATGATAGTAGTTGAAAGCGGAAGAAAGTTTATAGGAGAAACAATAGATGTAGTAGTTACTTCTGTACTTCAAACTTCTGCAGGCAGGATGATATTTGCAAAGCCTAAGTCGATGATAGATAAAGCTGTATAAAGACCCTATAGGGTCTTTTGTTTTTGTGCGATAATCATTGTTTATTTTGCAGATAATATGCTATAATACCTAGGAGAGGTGATAAGATGTATAAAGGACACCATATATCTGTAATTATTGCAGCTGCAGGAATGAGTAATAGAATGGGAAGTAAGATAAACAAACAATTTATATGGATTGACGGAAAACCTATATTGGCTCATACAATAGAAAAATTTGAAAAATGCAGATATATTGATGAAATAATAATAGTATCAAAAGAAGAAGAAATTGAATATTGTAGAAAAGAAATAGTTAAAAGATATAGATTTAAAAAAGTAAGTAATATAATTAGAGGTGGTAAGGAAAGACAAGATTCTGTTTATAATGGAATATTGGCTTTGAATGAAAAAACTGATATAGTGTTGACACATGATGGAGCTAGACCCTTTGTAGAAATAAAAAATATAGAAGATGGAATTAAAGGAGTGCTTGATTTTGGTGCTTGTGTCATAGGAGTCCCTGTTACAGACACCATAAAAGTTGTAAACCCTGATAATACAGTTGACGATACACCAAATAGATCCGCTTTATGGGCAGCTCAAACCCCCCAGTGTTTTTTTAAAAGTATACTTATAAAGGGATATGATAATGCCATAAAGAAGAGATACTCGGGGACAGATGATAGCTCTATAGTTGAAATGGCAGGATATAAAGTTGAAATGATAATGGGAAGTTACAAAAACATAAAGATAACGACTCCAGAGGATATAATTATAGCAGAATCGTTGTTTAAAGACAGTGCCTTTAAAGGAAGAGAATTTTTATTTCAAACTAGATAATGTTCTAACTATATAATTAAGTATATAGAAATTTTAAAAATGTGTAGGTGACAATATGAGAATTGGATTTGGATATGATGTACATCAATTGGTTGAAGATAGAAAGTTAATACTAGGTGGAGTAGAAATATCACATGAGACAGGACTTCTAGGTCATTCGGATGCGGATGTCTTGGTACATGCTATTATGGATAGTATCTTGGGTGCTATGGCTATGGGAGATATAGGATATCACTTTCCAGATACAGACAAGAAATACAAAGATATATCGAGTTTATATCTTTTAGCATGTGTAAAAAACATAATGAATGAAAATAATTACAAGATAGGAAATATAGATGCTACAATTGCAGCTGAAAGACCTAAATTAGCTGGTTTTATATCTGAGATGAGGAAAAATATCAGTCAAGTATTGGATACATCGATAGCTAATATAGGAATAAAAGCTACTACAACAGAAAAACTTGGATTTGTAGGAGAAGAAAAAGGAATATCAAGTTATTCAGTTTGTCTATTGGAAGGAATAGAAGATTGATTGATTTATATAATAAATATCGAGGAGGAATTTTAATATGCGTATGTCAAATCTTTATATGCCAACTTTAAGGGAAGACCCATCAGAGGCAGAAATACCAAGTCATCAGTTGCTTCTTAGGGCAGGGATGATTAGAAAGCTTGTCAGTGGAATTTATTCATATCTTCCACTAGGATATAGAGTTATAAGAAAAATAGAACAAATAGTGAGAGAAGAGATGGATAATAGTGGTTCGCAGGAACTGTTAATGTCAGCTATACAGCCAAGAGAACTATGGGAAGCTACAGAAAGATGGGAAGACTTTGGTCCTGAAATGTTTAAATTAAGCGATAGAAATTCTAGAGAGTTTTGTCTAGGACCTACACATGAAGAATATTTTACAAACTTAATTAAGGGGGAACTTAAATCATATAAACAGCTTCCAATGAATTTATATCAAATTCAAACTAAATACAGAGATGAAAAAAGACCTAGATTTGGACTTATGAGATGTAGAGAGTTTATAATGAAAGATGCATATAGCTTTGATGTAGATGATGAAGGTCTAGAATTAGCCTATAAAAAGATGTGGAGTGCCTATGAAAAGGTATTCGATAGACTTAAACTGGATTATAGAGTAGTACAAGGAGATACAGGTGCAATGGGAGGAAAAGTATCTCATGAGTTTATGGCTATGTCAAATATAGGCGAAAGTCTTGTTGCCTATTGTAGTGATTGTGACTATGCTGCTACTGATGAGAAAGCGGAGGTAATATATAAAATAGATGAAAGTGGTCAAGAGTCTCTAGAGATGGAAAAGGTACATACTCCAGATGTAACTACAATAGAAGCTCTAACAGATTTTTTTGGCGTAGAGCCATCTAACTTTGCTAAAGCATTGGTGTTTGTCACAGGAGACAAGCCTATTATAGCTGTTATACCAGGAGATAGAGAGTTGAATGAAACCAAGTTTTGTAATTATTTAGGAATAGGAAGTCATGAACTAGAGATGGCAGATGAATCAGTAATCATAGATATCACTGGGGCAAATAAAGGTTTTACAGGCCCTGTAGACTTGAAAAAAGATGTTAAAGTAATAGTTGATTCAAGAATCAGCAAGATGAAAAATCTTGTTGTAGGTGGAAATCAAACTGATTATCATATAAAGAATGTAAATTATGGTAGAGACTTTGAAGGTGAGATAGTAGAAGATCTGCTATTAGTAAGGGAAAAGGATATCTGTCCTCAATGTGGGAAGTCACTTAAAATGGATAGAGGAATAGAAGTCGGAAATATATTTCAACTTGGAACTAAATACTCTGAATCCTTAGGAGCGAATTATTTAGATGAAAATGGTAAAGAAAATCCATTTGTAATGGGATCTTATGGAATAGGGGTATCTAGATCTATGGCGGCTGTAGTAGAACAATTTCACGATGAAGATGGAATTAAATGGCCACTTAATACAGCACCTTATCAGCTTATAATAACTATAATTAATATAAAAAATGAAGAACAAATGGAACTCGGAGAAAGAATATATGAAGATTTAAAATCGAAGGGAATGGAAGTTCTTTTAGATGATAGAAAAGAACGAGCTGGAGTTAAATTCAAAGATAGAGATTTAATAGGAATTCCTATTAGAATAACTGTTGGCAAAAGAGCAGGCGAAGATGTAGTAGAATACTCTATTAGAGGCGAAGATGGAAAAATAGAAATCGAGGTAAAGGATATTGAATCTCTAATAGAAACATTATATAAAAAGCAAGGAATGACTTTAAAATAAGTATGAAAAAAACCTCTTCAAACATAGTAATTAATACTAATGTTCTGGAGGGGCTTTTTTATTTTTAAAGATAAAAAACATTAAAAAGATTAAAAAAAAGCAGGGATTTCAATCATAGATGTCGTATCTTATACATACATATAAGTTGTAGTAAAGTTATGAAAAGAAAGTATGTTAGATAATAAAATATTATATATAATAATTCGGAGTAGTCATGGGGGAGGCAAAGCTAAGAATGGAAAAAAGGTTATTAGACATGTGTAAACAAACTCTAGCAATGTTATATTTGCTAAGGGAACAAAGAAAAATTACAGAAGAAGAATTCCAAATACATAAAAAACTAAAGTTGAAATTTATAAGGGACTACTCAAAAGGAGATATTGAGTATTTAAAGCTATAAGATTATAAAAGGACATTAAGTTGATAATCCTAGATAGGGATATTTAATTTAGTGTTTTTTTATTTGTCTTAGTAGCCTTACTGATATATAATATAAAGTAATTAACTTAGGAGGTGTAGTTTGTGAATGAAGTAAGAGTTAGATTTGCCCCTAGTCCTACAGGGTATTTGCATATAGGAGGACTTAGAACGGCATTATATAATTACCTATTTGCAAAAAAAAATAATGGAAAATTTATTTTAAGGATAGAGGATACTGACCAGACCAGATTTGTAGAAGGAGCGCTCGAAAATTTAATACATGCGCTTAATTGGGCTGGAATAGAATACGATGAAGGTGTATTTGTAAAGGATGGAAAGATTGTACAAACTGGAGATTATGGTCCATATATACAGTCGGAAAGACTAGATATATACAATGAATATGTAGATAAATTAATTGAATCAGGCCATGCGTATTATTGTTTTTGCTCTAAGGAGAGGCTTGATGCAGTGAGAGAAGAACAAAAAACTAAGGGTTTAGCCCCCAAATATGATGGTCTTTGTAGAAATGTATCAGTAGAAGAAGCAAGGCGCAGAATTGAAAATGGTGAGAAATATGTGGTCAGGCTTAAACTTCCTCGTGATTACGATGTTAAATTTCATGATTTAGTTAGAGGAAATATCACTATCAACACAGATGATGTGGATGATCAAGTACTGTTAAAATCAGATGGATATCCTACTTATCATATGGCGGTAGTAGTGGATGATCATTTAATGAATATATCTCATATCGTAAGAGGTGAGGAATGGCTTCCTTCTACTCCCAAACATGTATATTTATATGAGGCATTTGGATGGGAAAAGCCTGTTTACGTTCATCTTCCAACAGTGCTTAATAAGGAAAGGAAAAAATTAAGTAAAAGGCAGGGAGATGTTGCAGTAGGAGATTTCAAAGAAAAGGGGTATTTACCTGGTGGACTAGTGAATTATCTTGCCTTAGTAGGATGGAGCCCAGAAGACAATGAAGAAATACTCTCAATGAAAGAATTAATAGAAAAGTTTTCATTTGAAAGAGTTTCTAAAACAGGTGGAATCTTTGATGAGGATAAACTTGACTGGGTAAATGCACATTATGTAAAAGAAGGTGCTTTAGAAGACTTAACAGCTAAAGTAGTACCATATTTAATAGAAGCAGGCTTTATCGAAGAAGGCTTTGTAAAAGACAATAGACAATGGCTTGAACTATTAGTTGACACTGTAAGAGATTCATTGCACAATTTGTCGGAAATAGTGGACAAAGTAGGATTTGTATTTGATGATGAGTTTGAACTAATGGGTGAAGATGAGCTTGGAATAATAAAAGAAGAAGATGTAGAAGCGGTTTTAAATGGAATTGAAGCTGAACTTCAAAATATAGAAGAAATTGATATTGAATATGCAAAAGGATTTATGAAAAAGATACAGAAGGCAACTGGAGTTAAAGGTAAAAAACTATTTATGCCTGCAAGAGTTGCTTTAACTGGAAGTGCCCATGGACCAGAGTTTGTAAATGTGCTTGTACTGCTTGGGAAAGTGAATATATTAAAGAGAATAAATTATATAAGAAATAAGTATAAAATAGGAATGTGATTTTTAGATGTAGTTTAAAGGGAGGGAATTAGATGAAGTTGTATAATACGCTCACTAGAAAAAAAGAAGAGTTTATCCCAATAGTAGAAAACAGGATTAGTATGTATACATGTGGGCCTACAGTATATAATTATATACATGTAGGTAACGCTAGACCTATGGTAGTATTTGATACGCTTAGGAGATTTTTTCTCTATATGGGATATGAAGTAAAGTATATTGTGAATTTCACTGATATAGATGACAAGATAATAAATAAGGCCAATGAGGAAAGTGTTACAATTGGTGAAATATCTGATAAATATATAGAGGCCTTCTTAGAAGATGCAAAAGGTTTGAATTTATATGAAGAAAAGACAATACATCCAAGGGCTACAGAATATATCCCTCATATGATTGAATTTATAGAAGAGCTTATAGAAAAAGATGCAGCATATAATGTGAATGGAAATGTCTATTTTGATGTAAGTATGGCAAAAGGCTATGGAAAACTTTCTAAAAAGAACATAGACGAGCTAGTATCTGGATCTAGAGTAGAGATAAGTGAGGAAAAGAAAAACCCAATGGACTTTGCCCTTTGGAAAAAGGCAAAAGAAGGAGAACCTTATTGGGATAGCCCTTGGGGTAATGGTAGACCTGGGTGGCATATAGAATGTTCAGTAATGTCAAGGACACTTCTTGGAGATACTATAGATATTCATGCAGGAGGAGAGGACTTGCAATTTCCCCATCATGAAAATGAAATAGCACAGTCAGAGACTCTAACAGACAAACCTTTTGCGAATTTTTGGATGCACAATGGAATGTTAAATATAGACAATAAGAAAATGTCAAAGTCAAAAGGAAATTTTCTTTTGGTAAGAGAGATAAAAGAAGAGTATGATTTAGAAACTCTTAGATTTTTCCTATTATCTGCTCACTATAGGTCACCTATTAACTTCAATAGAGAGGTCATGGATCAGACGGTGAATAGCTTGGAAAGACTTTATAATGCAAAGAAGAACTTAGAGTATTTAATTGATAAAAGTAATAGTGAAGAGGTAAAGCCAACTGAAGAGAAACTTTTAGAAGATATAGATGGTTTTAAAGATCAATTTATAAAAAGCATGAAAGATGATTTAAATACAGCTGATGCTATATCTTCTATATTTGAATTGGTTAAATTTGCCAACTTAAATTTACACGAAAATTCATCTAAAGTGATTATAGAAAAGGCGTATAATCTCTTGTGTGAATTAAGTGATGTTCTTGGAATATTAATCAAAAATGATGAAATCTTAGAAGATGAGATACTTGCTTTGATAGAAAAGAGAACACAAGCTAGAAAAGACAAAGACTATAAATTATCAGATGAAATAAGAGATGAATTAAAAGAAAAAGGTATAGTTTTAGAAGATGCTCAAGAGGGCGTGAAGTGGAAACGCATATAATATGGGAGAAAATATATTTAGAAGTATAAATAGAGAATTAAGTAAAGAGGATATAGTCATGCTATCTCCTCTTCAACTGGCATATATAGGAGATGCTGTGTATGAACTCTTAGTGAGGACATATCTATTAAAGAAAAAGATTCCTGTAAATAAATTGCATAGAACGACTATTTCTTATGTCAAAGCAAAAGCTCAGGCAGAGATTGTCCATAGCTTAGATGAAAAACTAAATGATAAAGAAAAGTCAATGGTAAGGAAGGGAAGAAATGCAAAATCAAATACTGTTCCTAAAAATGCCGATCTTATAGATTACAAATACGCTACTGGTCTTGAGACACTTTTTGGATATCTTTACTTAATAGAAGAAGATGCTAGAATAGATGAATTATTTGAAGAGATAATTACAATGGATATAAACAATAAAAATGAGGGATAAATTTGATTAAAGTTAAACTTTTAAATTACACACCGGATGGAGAAAAACTCATAGCTTCTGCTGCAAAACTCTGCTATTCCCCTGTGGGAATAGATGAAATAGAAGAGAGTTTAGATGAAAAGGCAATAGAAACATTTTTATCTCTTTTGATGGATTTAAACCATGAAAGTCCTATAGAACATGTAAGTTTTACTTTTGGGGTAGAAGGAGTTTCAAGAACACTTAGTCATCAACTCGTGCGTCATAGAATAGCAAGCTATAGTCAACAATCTCAAAGATATGTAAAATTAGAGCAATTTGAATATATAATGCCACCAGCTATTGAGGGAAATAAAAGGGCAAAAGAGATATTTTTGAATGCAATGAGAGAAGATCAAATACATTATGATGAAATTGTAGATATATTACAAAGTGAATACTACAATAAATATATTGAAGAAAGTATCCCGGAAAAACAAGCACAGTCAAAGTCTGAAAAACGAGCAATAGAAGATGCCAGATATATATTTCCAAATGCATGTGAAACAAAGATAGTATTTACCATGAATACTAGAAGTTTATTAAACTTTTTCAGACTTAGAACATGCAATCGTGCACAGTGGGAGATTCGGAATATGGCTATTTTGATGTTGAGACAAGTCAAGAGGGTATATCCAATATTATTTAAAAATGCAGGGCCTGGATGTTTAAATGCTGTTTGCCCTGAGGGTAAAATGACATGTGGCAAGATGAAGGAAGTGAGAAAAGAGTTTAAAAAAATGTAAGTTAGAAAAGAAAGGAAGTGATAGAATGAGCAAACAAAACATTTCTGGTAGAAATCCCGTGTTGGAAGTTCTTAAATCAGATAAAGAGATTGAAAAGTTATATGTATTAAAGGGAGACTTAAAAGGATCGATCAAAAAAATCTTGGGAATGGCTAAAGACAAGGGGATCATAATACAACAAGTAGATAAAAACAAGCTAGAATCACTTTCTGAGGGAAATTCTCATCAAGGGGTAGTAGCTGTTATTAGTGAATATGAATATGTAGAGCTAGAGGACATGATTGCCCTTGCAAATGAAAAGGGAGAAGATCCTTTTATAATCGTGCTTGATGAAATAGAGGACCCGCACAATTTAGGTTCTATTATTAGAACTGCTGAATGTGCTGGGGTGCATGGGGTTATAATACCAAAGAGAAGATCTGCAAGTGTGAATAACACTGTATACAAAAGTTCTGCCGGAGCAGCGGAGCATGTATTAGTTTCAAAAGTTACTAATATTTCCACTGCCATAGAAGATTTAAAAGAAAAGGGTCTTTGGATATATGGTGCCGATATGGATGGAGAAGAATATCATTTCAACACTTCTTTAAAAGGTGCTATTGGGCTTGTAATTGGAAATGAAGGTAAAGGTGTATCTAGGCTTGTTAAAGAGAAGTGCGATGTGATAGTAAGGATACCTATGATGGGCAAGCTTTCATCTCTTAATGCTTCTAATGCAGCTTCTATATTAATGTATGAGGTAGTAAGACAGAGACATGAGGCGTAAAGTAGAAGAGTACCTCTTTGTAGATGGATACAATATAATAAATTCTTGGGAAACTCTAAAGGAATTTAAAAATGCAGATTTAGAAAGTGCAAGAGATAAGTTAATGGAAATTTTATCAGAATACAAGCATTACTCTGGAATAGAAATAGTGCTTGTATTTGATGCACATATGGTGAAAGGCAATAATGGTAGCAATATAGACTACAAAGGGTTAAAGGTTGTATATACAAAAGAAAATGATACTGCAGATCATTATATAGAAAGAAGGTTAAATGAGCTTGGAAGGATAAAAAGAATTAGAGTAGCTACTTCTGACTGGATGGAACAACAAATAATACTTGGTAGGGGGGGGACTAGGATATCAGCTAGAGAACTCGAGATGGAGATATTTGACGAGAGGAATGCTATTAAAAGGCGAAGAAAGTCGGATAAAAATAGAAATAATCTATCTATAGGGAAGTTAGACGAAAAGAATATGGAGAAATTAAATAAATTTTTAAATAAGCACGATACTCTTGACTAATGCATGACTATTAAATATAATAATGGTGATTATTGGAATTTGACACATGAGTCTGGGGGGATATATTGTGCAATATACAATTAACAAAAAGTATGATCATATTTGTTACAAAGAGATGCATGATGAAGAAATAGTAGAGATTGTAAATAAAGGGGATTCGGCTGCACTAGAGTACTTAATTAATAAGTATGTAAATTTGGTAAAAGCTAAGGCTAAGACTTATTACTTAATAGGTGGAGATAAAGAGGATATAATACAAGAGGGAATGATTGGATTATATAAGGCCATCAGGGATTATGATCCAGATAGGATGTCATCATTTACTTATTTTGCTGATACTTGTATTACAAGGCAAATAATTACTGCAATTAAAACGGCGACTAGACAAAAGCATATACCATTAAATTCTTATATATCTTTAAATAAGCCTATTTATGAGGGACAATCACAAAGAACGTTGATGGATACTGTATGCAGTTTAGAAAATGTAGATCCAGAATACCTAATGATAAGTAGAGAAGGTCTAATTGTGATGGAGGGTAAGCTTGAGAATATATTATCTGAACTTGAAAGAGATTCGCTTATGGCTTATGTAGATGGCATGAGCTATATAGAGATAGCTAATGAGCTGGACAGGCATGTAAAAAGCATAGATAATGCACTCCAGAGGGTTAAGAAAAAAATGGAAATAATTTTAATGAAAGATAAGAATTTTAACTCTTGACAAAGACACACAATAGTAGTAAAATATCTAGCAGTAAGAGTGCCCACGTAGCTCAGGTGGTAGAGTGCTTGCATGGTAAGCAAGAGGTCACCGGTTCAAGTCCGGTCGCGGGCTCCACAAGTAAAAACTGGCAGTGAACACTAGGGCAAGTTTACTTATTATATTTAGATTGATTTCAATTTTAAAACAATAAAAAAACAGGGAGGCAATTTAAGAAATGGGAAAAGCAAAATTTGAAAGAACAAAACCCCACGTAAACATA
>CAYRYO010000027.1:16503-21295 GCA_964428475.1 uncultured Tissierellaceae bacterium | reverse complement strand
AATAAATTCTAAAAAACCTTGTAATATATTAAGAGCTAGAGTAAAGATATAAATAGGGGGAACATGCCTTAATAATAGATATAAATTCTAATTGTTTGGGGAAATAAATCAATCATTAATAGGGCTACAATCTTGGATTCAGTAAAACTTTAATTAGAATAATCAAGGCACTCTACATTTTAAACTCGTAGAGTGCCTTGATTATTTTCCGTCCAAAATATTATTAAATAGATATCTTTCGGAAAAGGATATTGATTAAACTTATAATTAAGAAATAAATATTAATAATTTCAATTGGAGTTATGCCACTTGCCATGTTACATTTATTTAGGAATAAGTTATATGTATCGAGAAGATTTATAGAAGTAACTCAAAATATTTGTATTCTCAATAGAGATATTTTATTAAAGAACAAGAAACTTAAAATTTCAAAGATAGCTTAGGGGGAATTAAAATGGCTAGAGAGAAAGAAGAGTTATTAAAATTACTATCAGATTATGTATTTGAAATGGAAGATGAAGAAGTAGGAGAAATTGCACAAGAATATATTGATGCAGGATATGACCCTCTTCAAGGGATTTTAGAGGGATTAGTAGATGGTATGAATAGAGCAGGTAAGATGTATGAAGAAGAAGAGTATTTTGTAACAGATTTATTAATTTGTTCAGATGCTATGTATAATGGTTTGGAAATAATGAAGCCACATTTACCAAAAAGAGATGCTAATAGTGAAAGAGTTTATAAATGTGTAATAGGAGTTGTAGAGGGAGATACTCATGATATAGGGAAAAATCTTGTTAGAATAATGTTAGAAACAGCAGGGTTTGAAATATATGATTTAGGTAGGGATGTGCCTCTTAGAAGTTTTATAGACAAAGCCAAAGAAGTAGATGCGGATATTATTTGCCTATCAACATTAATGACAACAACTATGCCTGGAATGAAAGAAGTGGTAGACATGTTAAGAGAAGAGAATCTTCATAGTAAGGTTAAGGTGTTAATTGGGGGAGGCCCTGTATCTCAAACATATTGTGACAAGATAGGTGCTAGTGGATATGCATCTAATGCTATAGGAGCAGTAAAATTAGCAAAGGTTTTAGTAGGAATTTCAGCTTAAGGAGGATTATATGAATCCGAGAGATAGATTGTTAGGAGCATTAAAAGGCACGTGGGTAGATAGAGTACCTTGTATATGCCCAGGTGGAATGATGAATATGATAGTTACTGAATTAATGTATAAAACTAATATTGTTTGGCCTGATGCTCATACAGATGTAGATATGATGAGTGGATTGGCAAAATCAGTTTACGAATATGGAATGTTTGAAAACTATGGAGTTCCATTTTGTATGACTGTAGAGGTTGAGGCTATGGGTGCGAAAGTAGACTTAGGAAACACTAAGTTCGAGCCTCGTGTTATTAGTTATGTGCTTGATGGGGTATCTGATTTCAATAAATTAAAAAGATTAGATGTAAATAGTGGTAGAGCTAAGGTAAGTGTAGAAGTTATAAATAGGTTGAAAAACAATAATGATAAAGTTCCTATAATAGGGAATCTTTCAGGTCCAATTAGCGTAGCTTCTTCTCTTATAGAGCCTGTTAATTTTTATAAGGAATTAAGAAGGGAAAAAGAAGATGCTCATAGATTTATTGATTTCGTTACTGACCAGATTATAACTTTTGGGATAGCACAAATAGAAGCAGGTGCTGATGTGATCACTATATCTGATCCAAGTGGTACTGGGGAAATACTAGGACCAAAATATTTTGATGAATATGCAGTTAAATATTTAAATAAATTAATAGATGGATTACGTGAGGCAAATGAAAAGATACCTGTGATAGTTCATATATGTGGGCAGATGCATAGAGTATACAATGAATTAAATAAAATTAAAGCTGATGCTCTTAGCTTTGATGCCGTAGTAAGTATTAAAGAAGTAAAAAAACAAATGCCTGGTAGAATTATAATGGGAAATTTAAGTACATACTCATTGGAGTTTTCTGACAAAGATAAAATAGAGAGATTGACTAAAAATGTTTTAAATACAGGTGTTGATATAATTTCACCTGCATGTGGGTTAGGAACACAATCTTCTCTTAAGAACATTCAAACCATGCTGGCCACTGTAAAGGGCGAAAACTATGATTAATATAAGGATACCAAGAAAAAATAAAACTATAACTACTGAGATTGGTGATAAACTTTTTAAAATATTACTAGATAATGATGAGTTTGTAGATGGACCATGTGGGGGAAGGGGTACTTGCGGTAGATGTAAGATAAAAGATATTTCAGGTCAATTGCCTCCTGTTACAGAAGATGAGAAAAAGCTTCTTTCAGAAGAAGAATTAAACAATGGGATAAGACTTGCTTGTCTAGTAGGGCCTACATCAGATATTGAAATAGATATAATTGATCAGGAGAAAAACCATAAGCTTCTCACAGGAGGATTCATACCAAAATTTAATATAAATCCTGCTATAAGGAAAAAAGCTATCAGTATAGACAAACCAACATTAGGGATATCAACTACTTATGAAGATTTATTTACAGGAATATTAGATGTAAAAGAATTGGATTTAAGGGTACTTAAAGGATTGAAAATGCAGTCAGGGGAATTTACAGCAGTTTATAATGAAAAAAAACTTATAGGTTTAGAATATGGAAATACTACAGATGAAATATATGGGATAGCAGTAGATATAGGAACTACTACTCTAGTAGCTTCGTTAATAGATTTAAATAATGGAGAGGAAATTGACAGTGAAGCAGAAATAAATTCTCAGAAAATCTTTGGACAAGATGTATTGACAAGGATTACTTATGTAGTGGAGAATGGTGAACAAGGAACTTTGGAATTACAAAAAACGCTAGTGAATTCACTAAATAAAATGATAAATAGAATTTGTAAAAGTAAGAATGTAAACAAAAATAGAATATATGAAATGTCGATAGCTGCCAATAGTACAATGATGCATATGTTGTTAGGTATAGAAGCTATATCCTTAGGCAGATCTCCTTATGCACAAATATTTTCGAGTGCTAAGAATATAATGGCTAGTGAAATAGGTTTAGATTCTATGTCACCATTTGCTAGGGTAAGTACATTACCATCCATATCTTCATATATAGGTGCAGATATAGTTGCAGGTGCTTTTGTAGCAGACTTGAATAAGACAGATAGAAAGATTTTATTTATAGATATTGGTACAAATGGTGAAATTGTTCTTTCTGACAAAGGTAGATTAGTTTCATGCTCATGTGCAGCTGGACCAGCATTGGAAGGTATGAACATAAGTGCAGGAATGAGGGCGGCAGATGGTGCTATTGAAGAAATGAAAATTAATGAGGATAAGATAACTCTTGAAATTATTGGAGATACCAAAGAAGTAGGGCTTTGTGGTAGTGGTATATTAGCTGCAATTAGGGAAATGATATCTTGTGGTTTAATAAATGAAAGAGGAAACATAGTAAAACCTGAATTGTTAGATTTAGATGATTTTAGACATAAATATATAATTGTGGAAAATAATAAAAGATTTATAAAAATCACAGATGATATAAGGATTACTCAAGGAGATATAAGACAGGTACAATTAGCTAAAAGTGCAATTCTATCTGGTTTTATAGCATTAGTTAAGCATGTTGGTATAGAATTATCAGATTTAGATGAAGTAATAGTAGCTGGTCAATTTGGTGCACATTTATCTGTAGAAAGTTTAGTTGGTACTGGGATATTACCTAAAGCTGTTAAAGAAAAAATAAAATATATTGGTAACTCTTCTAAAACAGGGGCGTATATATATTTGATGTCACTGGATTCTAGAAATGAAATGAAAACCTTATCTACTGATATGGAATATATGGAATTAAGTGTATCGCAAGGATATGAAAAATTATTTATAAAATGTTCAAGATTTAATATTTAGACAATAGAGGGAGGTGGAGACTTATTAAGAAGTATAATATTTATAAATGCAGTGTAAAGACTATGCATACAGAACTTCCCAGTACTATAGAGAAGTATAATATAGATTATAATATGGTCAATACAAATGGTATCAAAATGGGGAAGCTTGCAGAGAAAATATATAATGAATCTGAATCTAAATTTGCCACTATTCCTTTTTGTCATACTATGGAAGGACAAGCTTTTGGTTCAAAGGTAGAGTTAGACTATATTAATGGAAATAGGATTGTAGAGTTCCCTATAGATAAATTGGCAGATATAGATGGAATGCCTGTTGTTGATTTACAAAATGATACGCTTAATGTTGTTTTTGAAGCAATTGAATACTTAAAAAGCAAGAGTATTCCAATGACTATTAATGTAGTAGGTCCAGTTACTTTAGCTACATCTATTTTACCTATAGAAGAAGTTTATAAGGGGATTGCAAAGTCCACAGATAATACAAAAAAACTATTTCAATTAATAGAAGATTTCCTGGTAAAATATATAAATAAGATACTAGCTTTAGATGTAGAATGCCTATCTTATGCTGATCCTACAGGGACTTTAGACATATTAGGTTTTAAGCTTTACAAGAAAGTTGCGGGGCCATCTTTTTTGCGTGTTTTAGAAAGAGTAGATTCTAAAGGGAAGACGAAAATTCATGTCTGTCCAAAAGTATCAACTTCATTATTGGCAGTAGATTTGATTGAAGAGGATGAAAATGGAAGTTTTCTTGGTGGGATTTGTATATCAAATGCTAGGAGTCTTAGTGAAAGTAGGAAATATAGGGCTAGAAGTTGGGTATCCAGTTGACCCAACTAAAGTAAAATATTTGA
>CAYRYO010000027.1:6145-16403 GCA_964428475.1 uncultured Tissierellaceae bacterium | reverse complement strand
AATATAGGGCTAGAAGTTGGGTATCCAGTTGACCCAACTAAAGTAAAATATTTGATAAGATATTATATTGAATAATAATTTAATATATTTATTGACAATATAAAATAGAAAGGTGATATATATTGACTACAAAAATTGATATAATCTCTGGCTTTCTTGGTGCGGGGAAAACTACTATGATAAATAAACTACTAGAAGAAGATGCCTTAGGGGAAGGCATTGCTATTATTGAAAATGAATATGGGGATATTAATATAGATAAGCTATTTTGTACAAAGTTTAGGTAATTAAGTATTAAGTTTTTTAATAGAAAATAAGTTTATATAAAAAGAATCAATTAGACTTATATAAATAGCATTTATATAATAAAAACGTTAGTTAGGAGAGGAAGATATCACCAGATGAAATATTAAGGAGATTATATTATGAAAAGAGATGGATTATTGACTAAAGATAAACAGCAAGTAGATAGAATACTTGTTAATCCAAATATAAGCACATTTGCAGCAAAACTTTGTAATTTAAGTGTTAGTGAATACCTACTTTCACCTGAAAAGGCATTTATGGCTCAAACGTGGGCTAAAGATATGCTTGGACATGACTCAGGACCAGGATATTTTATACATGAATGGGTTAACTGGGACTTTGGAGGAGAAGTAGAATTCTCAAGAAACCCCATAATATCCTTACCAAAATCAATTAAGAGAGCAATAGAAGATGAAAAAGACATATTAAATATAAAGTTACCAGATCCACGTACAGCACCAGGAAGTTCTAGGATACTAGAATTCAATAGAATATGTGCTAAGAATGGATTTGGCGTAGGGATACCAGGAGGGTCCCCATTAGGGATTGTAAGGATGCTTGTTGGAGTAGAAAAGATGTTGAGGTGGATGGTAAAGAAACCAGAACTTATTCATAACTTACTTAGAATAGCAACAGATTATTTATTCAAGATAGCAAATATATATATAGAAGAATTTGGAGTAGAAAAAATTGCTGTAGGAACAGCATATCCTTTGGAATCACATAGCCTAATGTCTCCTAAACAATTTGAAAAATTTAGTCTTATATATATTAAAGAAATATTTGAAAAGTTTAATTCAATGGGTTTAAAAAAATGGGTAGTTCATTTATGTGGAGATCACACTAATAATCTTGTTTACTGGAAAAATGAAATACCTTTAGCTAAAGATACTATCTTTACTTTGGGAAGCGAAATGAATATGAAGGAAATTTCCAAATATTTTGGAGATAAATATGCAATTGGAGGAAATTTAAAAAATGAATTATTAGAATTAGGTAACCCTAATGAAGTCTATAAAGAAGCAAAAAAAATTATATTAGAAAACAAATATCTACCTGGTGGATTTGTTTTAATGCCTGATTGTGATCTATCAACAAATGTACCACCATCTAATGTGTATGCTATGGTTAAAGCTGCTAGGGATTTTGGTGAAATTGAATATTGATAAATTAAGGTTTGGGAGGGTTGAAGGATGATTGAATGTTCAAATTTAGAAAAATCTTTTGGTGATATAAAAGTATTGAAAGATATTAATCTTAAAATTGATAAAGGAGAAATATATGGTTTAATAGGTCGTAGTGGTTCAGGTAAATCAACATTTCTTAGATGTATTAATGGATTAGAAAAATATGATAATGGTACGTTAAAAGTGAATGGAGCAGAAGTTAAAAATTATCATAAAAAAGAAGTAAGAGGATTCAGAAAAAACATAGGTATGATATTTCAAAACTTTTCTTTAATGAGTAGAAAAACAGTTTATGAAAATATCGCTTTGCCTATGGAATGTTGGAAGTATAAAAAAAAAGAAATTGATAAAAGAGTAAAAGAATTATTGGAATTAGTTGGAATCGAAGATAAAATAGATGAAAAACCCAAGTCATTAAGTGGCGGGCAAAAGCAAAGAGTTGCTATAGCTAGAGCATTAGCTCTAAATCCTGAAATGCTTCTATGTGATGAAGCAACTTCTGCATTAGATCCTAAAACCACAAAATCAATACTTGCTTTACTAAGAGATATAAATGAAAAATTAGGAATAACTATTCTTATTGTAACCCATGAAATGGCAGTAATAAGAGAAATTTGTACTAAAGTGGGCATACTAGAAGATGGTCAATTACTTACTAAGGGTGATGTTGAAGAAATTTTCCTTGAACAACCTCAAGCATTAATTAATCTTCTAGGCGATGAAAAACCTATATTACCAACTGAAGGTACAAATATAATGGTTTTTTATAGAAAAAAGGATTTTACAATGAATTTTATCTCAAACATGGCTCGAACTTTGAATGTTGATTTTTCAATAGTAGGTGGAAATTTAGAAAAATATAGGGATGGTGTATTAGGAACAATAACTATTAATACAGAAGAAAAAAATGTTGATTTTATTACTGATTATTATACTGGAAATAATGTGAAATGGAAGGTGATAGATAATGGATAAAGATAGTCTACTCTTTTTACAAAGAATTCTTTGGCCAGAATTAATGAGTACTTTTTATATGGTGTTTTTTTCTACTATTTATGCTACTTTTTTAGGATTTATTCTTGCTATAATAATTGTTGTAACAAAAGATGATGGATTACATCCTAATAAATTTATTAACAAAATATTAAATACAACAATTAATATCATTAGGTCCTTTCCCTTTATTATTTTAATGGTAGCTATAATACCATTAACAAGGAAAATAGTTGGAACATCTATAGGGCCAACTGCTGCCATTGTTCCTATTACTGTTGTAGTTTCACCTTTTATTGCACGATTAATTGAATCTAGTTTAAACGAAGTAGATAAGGGATTAATAGAAGCTGCTAAATCTTTTGGTGCTTCTAATTGTCAAATTATTTTTAAAGTAATGATAAAAGAAGCAGTTCCTGTAATAGTATCCGGAATAACTTTAGCAACAATTTCAATAATTGGTTATTCTTCTATGGCAGGTGCAGTAGGTGGAGGAGGTTTAGGCGCGATTGCTTTATCTTATGGTTATCAAACATTTAATTCTACAATAATGTATGGAACTGTTATTATAATAATCATTATTGTACAAATTGTACAAGCTATTGGAAATCTTTTATACAAAAAACTAAAATAAAATTGGAGGGTTTTAAATGAAATTAAAAAAATTTTTTTTTATAATATGTATTATGGCACTAGGAGTTTTTATAGTAGGATGTTCTAATGAAAAAGATGTTTCTACTGAGAGTAATAGTTCTAAAGATGAAAATGTAATAGAAACAAAAACAGAAGACAAAGAGGTTATAAAAATTGGAACTACTAGTTATTTTAAAGATATAGTATTTGAAGCTGAACCTATTTTTGAAGAAACTAGTGGTTATGAATTAGAGGTAATTGTTTTTGATGATATTATTACTCCTAATGTTGCATTAGATGAAGGAAGTATTGATTGTAACTTCTATCAATATATACCTTACTTAGAAACATTCAATAAAGAAAGAGATACAGATTTAGTCCAATATGGTGAAGATTATACAAATGGAATAGCTTGTACTTATGGTATTTTTTCTAAAAATATAAAAGGTTTAGATGAAGTTTTTGATGGTGCTACAGTTGGAATAGCTAATTCTACATCTACTAGAGCTCAAACATTAAAAGTATTAGCACAAAATAACCTTATAGAATTAAAAAAAGATGTTGAGATGCCATCGCAATTAGATATCATTAGCAACCCCAAAAAATTGAAATTTATTGAGATGGATGGAAATAAACTTATAAGCGCTATGGAGGATGTAGATCTTGTATCTACCTCTAGTGTTTACTTACTATTAAGTGGCGGTAATCCAAAATCGGCAATAGGGATACAAGATGAAGAAATAACAGAATCTCTTGCAGACGTTCTTGTTGTTAGAAAAGAAGATAAAAATGCTGAATGGGGTAAATACTTGGAAGATGCCCTTCTTAGCGAGCATTTAATAAAGTTTATGGATGAAGAACTAAAAGGAGCATATATACCTGTAACCAATATACCCATAAGATAAATAGAAATAACTGCAAGGTAAGTTAGAGCTGAAATTATTTGCAATGTTTGAATAGAAAGGCAAGGAAATAATATGAAAAATGATAGTGTTAAAAAAGTAGAATTTGCATTAGATTTAGAAAAAGAAATTGTTGGGGTAAAATTTATTGATTATGAGAAGCAGTTTGATAAATTAGAATTAAATACTCCTGAAAAAAAAGGTCCATTTTGCTATCTAGTCAGAGAAGCTATGGATGGAAATCTTATTAAAATTAACGGTAGTAATATAACTTGTGATTACGCTAAATATGCATTAGGCATTGCTAAGCCGGATCAAGCTATAAGAGCAGGAAGAAGCTATTGCTATGCAGGATTATATGAAAGTAATTCCATAGCTAAAGAGATAGTGCAAAGCATGAAATATAGCGATATGAATATTTATGGAGTAATCCTGGGGCCTTTAAGATTAATGGATGATGCAGATGTAGTTATAATTGCAGATTATGGAGAAACAATAATGAGACTTATGCAAGGATATGCTTATAAATTTGGTAATCCTAAAAATTTAAGTTTCTTTGGCAATCAAGCAATGTGTGCAGATCTAGTTTCTAAGCCATATAGCAACAATGATATAAACATTTCCTTAATGTGTAGAGGTGCTAGGGCAAATGGAAGATTTGATAGAGGTGAGATTGCGGTTGGTATTCCAATAAGTATGTTTGACGCACTGGCAGATGGGATAGTTAAAACTATTAATCCAGTTAACAATCCTAAAGAGAAGGAAGCTATATTAAATAGAGCTAAAGATGAGTTGGATTTAATTGGTGAGATAGATAAAAGTTATAGATATGGAATAGGATTAATAGAATACGATGAAATTATAAAAGATAATAACATGTAATTATTAAAGAGTTTGTTTGAAAAGCGATAGGATAAATGCTAAAAATAGGTTAAAGAGCTAATGCTCTTTAACCTATTTTTAATAGAATCAATCTGTATATATCATATGGAGCCTTTTTATTTTTCACTATTGGGATAAAAGATGAGAATTATGAACTTCGTCATATTCAGTGGATTCAAACATCTGAGTTCTATTATTGTAAAGTCTAATTAAATCACTTTGAATAATATTGTTTGAAAGATCTATCATATCGGAGATACTTTCATCTTGCTCTTCTTCATATTCTTCTTCTGATAAGCTTTCACTTTCCAAATCATAAAGATCAGAACTATTGCTAAAATAGAAATAATCTTCATCGATCCAATCTCCATCCGGAAATACAACTCTGTTTTGTTCAAGATTCATTATATCATTTCCAAGATGAAATGGATTGTATACTCCAAACATATTTTCAAGAGTTGGCATTACATCAACCATTCCCATAGGAATATTCTTTGTTTCATTGACTATTTGATCTTTAGTCCAGATAATCAATGGGGTTCTATTTAATTTTTTCTTAAAAGGTTTATTTATAGCTCTAAAACCTTCATCTTCCTTAGTCAAGTAAGTATCGGTTTCTTGATTGTAATTATAAACTTTTTCATAATCAGACGAAGATATCTTAGCATGATGGTCTCCATATATTAAGATTACTGCATTGTCAAGAAGCCCCTCTTTATCCATAGTTTCAATAAAAGATTCTAAAGCCATATCGGCATAATGTAGAGACTTCAAATAGTTTCCTATATCTGTACCCTCAAGATGTCCTACATTGAATTCTCCATATTTATCTAGATCGTCAAATGGATAGTGATTTGTAAGAGTGATAAGTGTAGCCATTATGGGCTTACCATTTTCTTCTTTTATATTCTTAAGCTTTTCTACAGATTGACGGAAAAAACTCATATCACTAAGTCCAAGTCCAATTTCTTCATCTATTATATAATCGTCTTTTGAATAAAATCTATCATATCCAAGACTACTATGCATTATATTTCTATTCCAAAAATCTCCATTGTTTCCATGCATACTCATAGTTTGATAGCCTTCATTCCTAAGTAGTTTTTGAATACTCATATATTCTCTATCTGCATGAGTCATGAAAACAGTTCCATTGTTAATAGGTAGGAGTGAAGTGCTAAATGTAAATTCAGTATCACTGCTTGTACCTACAGAATGTTGAGGATAAAAGTTTTCAAAGAAAAGCCCTTCTCCTGCAATTTTATTTAAAAATGGTGTTACAGGGCCATCTTGAAATTCTAAATCCATAGCAAAATTCTCTGCACTTTCATAGTGAATGACATAGAGATCTTTTCCTTTAAATATATCAGTATAATCGTTTGCTATTCTATTTTTATTATTTTTATCTAGCAATTCTTCCATCAGTGCTAGACCTTCTACGGGATTTATCTTGCTTACATTACTAGATGAAACATTTTTTACAAAGTCTGCAGTAGTAAAAGAGTAAATTCCAAGCTGTTCAACCAAATAAGGTCTATTCCATTGTTTTACCACTCTGCTTTTATCTGAATTAGAAAGAGTAGTAAATACAAATAGAAGTAGTACATTTGAAATAATAAAAGGTCTAATAAAGGCACCCTTTACTTTTATATTGGCAATATGTTGAAATAACTTATTTTTCTTTAAACTTTTCATAGCAAGTATCATCACTATAGTAGGTATGAAGAATATAAGTACCTTAAAATCTAAAGTTTTAATTACACTAGAGCCTACTTCCTTTACATTTTTAAGTTGTTTTAAAAGCGAAAAAGATAAAAAAGAGTTATAGTACTTATAGTACATATAATTCAAACTATTTAACAGAGAAAATATAATTGACAAAACAAGGAATACATAATTTCTCTTTTTATAACTTAAAAAACAAACAAATATGGATACAAATATAATCATAGCAATACTAGTAACCATAGGCTTCCAGTAAAATACCTTTTTTACAGTTAATGCTCTAAGCATCAAATCATTTAAAACAGATCCTACAAGTAAAATCACAAAGATTATATTTGTTTTTAAATAGTAAGATATTTTTTCTTTATCAAATTTCATAATCTACCTCTCATCTCTAAATTAGTTGTTATTAGTATTAGTACGAAAGTATATTTTACTCTTAAATAAAGCATATTGCAATGTTAATATTTACAATACCCAGTATTATTATATTATACATCTTACAAATAGAATAGAAGTGTAAGGATAATTACAATTTGTTTACAAAATGGTTACAAATACTTATAAAGGTTAGTTTGTTCGGCTACCTGAATACCATAACCCTCATAGCATCTACTGATTATATTAGCATCTTTGATATGAAGATTTACAGTTTCAATACTACTTACAGATTCTACTATATAATCATACTTTAAATAAAGCAAAGTAGATGGGCCTTCTCTTTTTATACTCTTAATAAATCTAAGGTTGATATATCCAAAAGCACCGTCATTTTTACATATGGGATATCTAGTCTTTAGTGGAACAAGTATATCTCTTTTAGATAAAGGAATGGGAACTAAATTTGTAGAAAAAACAATCTCTCTATATCTTTTCTTAACTTCAGATAAATCTATCATATAGTGTTTTCCCAAAAGTCTAATGGTAGTTTTGATACTTTTATTTAAAACTATATGTTCTCCTTCGCCTCTAACTATAATGGTGCAATTGCCTTTCCCATCTACATACTTTGGAAGAATTGCTAATATCTCCCCCTGGAATACATCTTTCATTCTATACATCTCCTTTCCTTCTTATTAACTATATAATAACAGAATATATGTTCGAGAACAAGGTTAAATTTCAAGAAGAGGACTTTTATAAACTCTTGTAAAAAATATAGCTGATTTTTGGAAACTCAGCTTTTCCCCTTTCAAGATAAAAACTGTAAATTGGAGAAAAGGAGGAATGGGTATGTTTCAGGAACTGGCAAGAAGGGCAAAAGAGGGAGATATAAAGGCAAAAGAAGACATAATCAATAGATTGCAGCCATTAATTATAAGTTCAATTAAGAGATACTATTTTAATAAAAATGAATTTGAAGATTTAATGCAAGAAGGGAATTTGCAAATTCTAGAATCAATAGAATTATATGTTGAAGAAAAAGGCGTGTACTTTCTAGGATATATAAAGATGAGATTAAAGCATATGTATTTAGAGAAACACAAACAAAGGACGCATTCAAGTTTAAATCAAAAGATAGGTGATGGAGGGGTTGAAATTGTAGATTTATTGGTATCGGATGATGAAGATATATTAGTGGATATGGTGCTTGGGGAGGATATCAAGGATTTAAGAGATAAATTAAAAGAGCTAACAAAAAGACAAAGGGAGGTAGTTTTATTATTCTATATAGAAAAGATGTCTATAGGGGAAATAGGAAAAAAACTTGGCATTTCATATAGGACAGTTGTAAATACAAAAACTATGGCATTAAAAAAGCTGAATAAAATAATGCAATATAATTCATAGGAAAATGATAGGAATAACTTTTGTTCCAAACAGTGGACTATAGGGTATAAAGCGGATTGACATATATATGTTTATTATATATATTATAATTAACGCGCAATAAAAAATATTTGAAAGGTGGTAAATTGTATGAAAAATTCATCAAGAAGAGTAGGTCTATTATTAGCAGTAGTGTTAACTATTTCTATGATAGGGACAGGTGCATTTGCTGAACAAGCAAATTTACCTAAGGATATCAATGTAGACCAGTGGTATTCGGATGCTGTAAATTATGTAGTGGATAATGGGGTAATGTCATTATCTGATGACAACTTTGATCCTTTAAGAGATGTGGAATTAGATGATCTGAATGAAGCCTTATTCAAATTAGAAAAGGTTTTTAATAATTTAGACCAAGAATTAAAATTGGAAGAGTGGATCGCTGAATTAGAGTTAAATAAAGGCGCTAAACTACAAGACCCTGGAAAGATCAATAGGGCAGAATCGGCAGCAGTATTATACAATTATTTAAAGCATCATGAGATTGAAGTAATAGAGATTAGTTTAGATGATTATGTGGACAAGGATAAAGTTCCTACATGGGCTGAAGCATCGTTTAAGTATCTTGTTGGTGGTGGAATTATCCAGGGGAAAAATGGTGAGTTTTTAGCTCCAAAGGATAATTTAAATCGTTCGGAATTAGCACAATTATGTTTTAAGTTATCAAATATGCTTTCAAACTCTACTTCGGGTCTAGTTACTGAGGTAAGTAAATATGGAAATATAACAATAGATTTATACACTCAAAATCTATTAAACTCAGGGTTTGAATATGGGGACATGCTAAAGATAAAGATAGGAAGTCTTGAATTAGAAGCTCCATTTGTTACAGACTATAGCGATGTAGATAATGGTTCATTGGTAGTTCGTGCTCCTAATGGAATAGGCACTAGCAATATTATAGTGGCTATAAATATGGGCAATTTTGCTGAGACTCATGAAGTATCAGAAGGTGACGTGGTTGAGTTTCAATTGCTAGAAAAGGGAGCATATTTAGCTGAATGGGAAATACGTCAATTAGAACGTACTAATGATAGAGATGATTATGATTCTGATCTTGTATTTGCTAATTTCAGAAATGTAAGCACTGGAGATTTAGCTGAGGGAGTATACTATAGAAGCAGTAGTCCTATCAACAATGAAATAGGGCGTGCAGCTTATGTTGATGCTTTAATCAAAGAAGCAGGAATTGCTACTGTTGTAAATCTTGCAGATAGCGAAGAAGAAATAAAGAGTTACTTAGAAGATGAAGATTTTGCATCTCCTTATTACAAGGAATTGTATGAAGCTAATAAAGTTATACTCTTAAATATGGGAGTAGACTTTAAAGCTGATGATTTCAAAGTAAAACTTAAAAGTGGACTTGAATTTTTAGCATCCAATCAAGGACCATTCCTTGTACATTGTAATGAAGGTAAGGATAGGGCTGGATTTGTAGCAGGACTTTTAGAAGCTTTAACTGGATCTAGCCTAGAGGAAATTAAAGAAGATTATATGGAAACTTATATCAATTATTATCACATAGAAAAAGGTTCAGAACAATATAATAGCATTGCTGAAAGCAATATATTAGAATCTCTTAGATATATAGCGGGCTTAGAAAAGGGAGCAAGTTTAGAAGGAGTAGATCTAGTAAAGGCTAGTGAAGATTATCTACTAAGCATAGGTTTAGACAAGGAGCAAATAGAAGCGATAAAGACTATTCTCTCTACAGAAATAGGAGCAGAAATAGAAAATGCTGCTTAATATTGATTTATAGGATTTGTGAAGATATAAAAAGCTGCGACTAAGGGAACTTTT
>CAYRYO010000027.1:0-6045 GCA_964428475.1 uncultured Tissierellaceae bacterium | reverse complement strand
ATATTGATTTATAGGATTTGTGAAGATATAAAAAGCTGCGACTAAGGGAACTTTTCTATATTAAAATTATTTTGACGTGGGATATTATGTCGAAATATGGGTATAAGTACCTAGAGAAAGGGGTTGCTAAACTATGGCAAATAAGGCAGGTATATCTAAGAAAATTAAAAGTAATTTAATGTTAAAACTTATTATGGTGATAATGGTGACGATAATACTATCATTTTTAACAGTATTATTGGTTGTAAGGGGTATAATAAAAGACGAGGTAATATCACAATGGAAGGAACATAATTTAAAGTTGGTCAATGTTTATTCACAATCTTTTGAAAGGAATAATGCTCAAGAGTTTGTTGAAAAGATCAATAAAGATAATATGCTGGCATATGCACTCTTTATTGATAGTGATGTAACAGCGGTGGCACATTCGGATACTAGTAGGATAGGTATCAAGTTGGATGATGCAGGTAGTATAGCTGCTGCAAAAGATGGTAAGGAGTATGCTGATATATTTACTTGGTCAGTTACAGATTCACCAGTTTTAGATATACTAAAGCCTATATATGAGGATGGTGAATTAGTGGGTGCACTCAATATTGGTATTCCAATAGATACAGAGACAGTTAACCAAATACTTAAGACAAGTTTAATAAAAATAAATATGTATATTTTAATAGCAAATTCATTAGCAATAATATTGTTAGTAATTATACTTAGAAATATTTTATTGAAACCTGTACAAAGTATGACTTCTATACTAGATAAGTTTTCAAGATATGACTTTACTTTGGATGAATCTTCTAGCTATAAAAAGCTAGAAAATAGAAATGACGAAATAGGAGTAATGGCCAAGTCCATCACCACTGTTCGCAATAATTTAGTAGATTTAGTTTCAAAAGTCTTCAATTTGTCACAGGACCTGGCATCTTCTGCAGGAAACTTAAGTGAAATTAGTGAGCAATCAGAAATAGCAGCTGATGAAGTAGCAAGAGCTATAGAAGAAATTGCCAATAGTGCAACAGAACAAGCTAAGGATACAGAAAATGGAGTAGTAAATATTGAACATCTGGGCAAACAAATAGAAGACAATGAACAAGGTGTAGCGGAACTATACAATGTTTCCAATGAAATCAATATATTGAAAAATGAAGGATTAGAAATAGTAAAAGAACTTGTAGAAAACACAGAAACTAGCAATCAATCTTTAGTGGAAATATATAATGTTATCGTTGGTACAAATGAAAGTGCGACAAATATAGAAAAGGCCAGTGAGATGATTAGAAGTATAGCTGAACAAACAAATTTATTAGCTTTAAATGCAGCAATAGAGGCAGCTAGAGCTGGTGAATTTGGTCAAGGTTTTGCAGTAGTTGCAGATGAGATAAGGAAGCTGGCAGAGCAATCTAACAATTTCACAGAAGAAATCACAAAAACTATTAAAGAGCTTACTGAAGATACCAAGAATGCTGTAAACACTATGAAATCGATTGAAAAAACCACTCAATCTCAAACGGAAAGTGTTGAACTGACAAATATTAAATTTGAAGGTATAGCTGGTGCTATCGATAAAATGGAAGAGGCTATACAATCTATTCATAAGATTGGTCGAGAAATGGACAATGACAAAAACCAAATGATAGGTGTAATACAGAACTTAGCAGCTATATCAGAGGAAAATGCAGCAGGCACTCAAGAAGCCTCTGCGTCAGTTGAAGAACAAACAGCGTCCATGGAACAAATTTCAAATGCAAGTGAACAATTAGCTATATTAGCAAATGAAATGAAAGAAAGTATATCTGTATTTAAATATTAAAAAGCCTTTCTTATTTAGATATTAATCATAAAAAAACCAACCTTAGTAAACTAGGGTTGGTTTTTCATTGTGTTGAAACCTTTTGCAAGTTTCTATACTAGAGCAATAAAAACAAGGTCGTGATATTTTATCAGCTTTATAAATTATTCTACTTAAAGTATCAGTGTCTTTTAAGGACCTATGATTATTAATAGCATTTACAACTGAGTCTTTTTCTTCTTTAGTAAAACCACATTTATCTAAAATACTCCCTGCTAATCTACTGCTAGCAATTGCATGATCTATACCTGTTTGGTATTCTTCCCATCTACCAATATCATGTAGAAGCCCTGTTGCATAGACTATTTCCTTATTTAGATTCAAATCTTCTTCTAGGTTCATTATCCATGCAATCCTTGATACATCTAAAAAATGAGTCATATCATGACAGCAAAATAGCCTGTCTTTTTCATCCACTTCAATTTGTTTAAGATGTGAAAGATACTCATTATTTAAAAGGATACGATTAACCCTTGGCATAGCAGTTAAGTCTTTTTGAATTCCTTGTTCTCTTATATTAGAAAGTGCATCTTTTATCTTTTGCCCTTTGATAACAATATCAGGAGCAATTTCACAAAGAGGGACTACAACGAATGCCCTTTCCAGTATTCTAGGGTGAGGAATAGTTAATCTCTCAGTTTCTATATTAATATTATTATACAATAGAATATCTATATCGATAATACGAGGGCCGTTTAGAATAGTTTTGACTCTTTTCATTTTACATTCAATACTTTGAGTAAATGCTAAAAGCATTTGTGGAGAAAGCTCAGTTTCTCCTTCTACTACCATATTTAAAAACCACTCTTGATCTTTATATCCAATAGGTTCAGTTTTATAATAGGAAGATCTATTCAAAATATCGACTTTTTCCTCAAGTAAATTTAGAGCTGTATTTAAATTCTTCCTTGTATCTCCAATATTACTACCTAAGCCTAAGAAAATCTTATTCTTCATAATCAGACCTCTTTCTATCTATAGCTAGGGCAAAGTAGTCAAAAATCCCGTGGACAGGAGCTTCTGGTTTTCTAATCTCTAATTGAACTCTTTGAACTTTATCATAATTTGAAATAATAATCTTGCATATCTTTTCACACAAAGCTTCTAGCAAATCAAAGTTTTCATTTTCTATAATGTCTTTAATTAGCTCATAGACTTGGCCATAATTAACAGAATGATTTAAATCATCACTTTCACCTGCTTGTTTTAAATCTAAATACAAGGACGCGTCTACAAAAAACTTTTGACCCAGTTTTTTTTCTTCTTTAAAAACGCCATGATAAGAGTGAAAAGCCATATTTTTCATGATTATTTTATCCATTGAAATTCCCCCTTACTATAGCATCAGATACCTTAGCAGCTCTAAGGTTTTCCTTGATATCGTGAACTCTGAGGATGTCTACTCCCTGAGTGATGCCAATAACATTTGTAGCAATTGTTCCCTCTACTCTTTCCTTAGGAGGCAAGTCTAATATCTTACCTATGGTTGATTTTCTTGATGTTCCTAGCAAAACAGGATATCCCAAGTCTTTAATTTCTTTAAGCCTGTTTAATAAATGAATATTTTGCTCAGCTGTTTTCCCAAATCCAATTCCTGGATCTAGAATAATATTATCTTTATCAATACCTGCCTTCTCAGCTATTTTTAAGGATCTTTTAAAGAAATCTTTAATCTCTACAAGCATATCCTTTTCATATACTGTGTCATTTTGATTATGCATAATAACTATAGGGACATGATATTTGGCCGCGATATAAGCCATATCAGGATTGCCTTGTAAACCCCAGATATCATTTAATATATTTACACCATTTTTTATACCTTGTTCAGCTACTTCAGCTCTTATAGTATCCAAAGAGATAATACAATTAGTTTCTGCTCTTAGCCTTTTGATTACAGGGATTACTCGTTTTAATTCCTCTTCAGTGGTTATTCTAGTATGTCCTGGCCTTGAGGATTCTCCACCGATATCTATAATATCTGCTCCTTCTTTTAGCATAGTTTTTGCATGAGAAATAGCATTTTCAATTGATATAAAGTTTCCACCATCTGAAAATGAATCAGGGGTAATATTTAATATTCCCATAATATAAGTTCTTTTACCAAAATCAAAGGATTTATCTAATATATTCAATTTTCCTACCTCCATCATCTGTGATCATTTATCATAGATAATACTTCTGCACGAGATTTTGCATCTGTTGAAAATACCCCTCTAACTGCAGAAGTTACAGTTTTAGATCCTGGTTTTTTAACGCCTCTCATTGTCATGCACATATGCTCCGCTTCGATTACAACGATTACCCCATAAGGATCTAGACTATCTACTATTGTATTAGCTACAGTAGCTGTCAATCTTTCTTGTAATTGTGGTCTCTTTGATACAGTTTCAACAACACGAGCCAATTTACTAAGTCCCGTTAATCGCCCATCTTTAGGCAAATATCCTACATGAGCATGTCCAAAAAATGGAACTAAGTGATGCTCACATACTGAGTAAAAAGGAATATTTTTTATTAATACCAATTCCTCATATTTTTCTTCTTGAAAATACACCTTAAGATGTTCAGAAGGGTCTTGATCTAATCCAGCAAAAATCTCTTCATACATTCTTGCGATTCTATTTGGTGTATCTATTAAACCCTCTCTATCAGGGTCTTCACCTATAGCAAATAAAATCTCTCTAACTGCTTTTTCTATTCTATTCTTATCCATTATCTTTCATCTCCCAAGATATGTCTTGTTAATATTTTTACAATATATCATATTTTATATTAGATGAATTTTAATGTCAAGTCAAGGGAATATACCTCAGAGGACATTTATAAATTTTTAAAAAGTGGCATAAAGCAAAATCATTAGTCATTGATGGTTATCTGTCTAATTTGTGCCACATCTTTATCTCCTCTACCGGATAGATTTACTATTATTATTTTATCATCATTTAAAGTCTTGGCTAATTTCATGGCATAAGCTACCGCGTGGGAACTTTCTAAGGCTGGGATAATTCCCTCTGTTTTTGATAATGTGAAAAATCCATCTAAAGCTTCCTTATCTGTAACTGAAGTGTAAGTTGCTCTTTTTATATCATTAAAATAACTATGCTCTGGTCCTACTCCTGGATAGTCTAGTCCTGCTGCTATGGAATAAGTGCTATGATCTAATTTATAACATTTAAATCCATGTAAAATTCCTGGACTACCCTTGCATATACTTGCTGAATGCTTTTCGGTGTCTAGGCCTTTTCCTGCTGGTTCTACTCCTATCATTTTTACCTTACTGTCTTGCAAAAATGGGTGGAAAAGCCCTATAGCATTACTTCCCCCACCTACACAGGCTATTAGATAATCAGGCAATCTACCCTCTTTGATTAATATTTGAGCTCTAGCTTCTTTTCCAATTACTGATTGGAATGTCCTCACTATTGTTGGAAATGGGTGAGGTCCTACAGCTGAACCTAGCAAATAGAAGGTATTATCTGCATTTTCTACATAATCATTTAGAGCTGCATCTACTGCTTCTTTTAATGTTCTATTTCCTTCTTTTACGGCTACTACTTTTGCTCCTAAAACTTCCATTCTAAATACATTTAATTCTTGCCTTTTAGTATCTTCTTCACCCATATAAACTGTACAGTCTAATCCAAGAAGTGCACAAACTGTAGCTGTAGCTACTCCATGTTGGCCTGCTCCAGTTTCTGCTATTACTCTCTTTTTCCCCATTCTCTTTGCCAGTAGTCCTTGACCTATAGCATTGTTTATTTTATGTGCACCTGTATGATTTAAATCTTCTCTTTTTAGATAAATCTTAGCTCCACCGATTTCTTTGGATAGTCTTTGGGCAAAATATAGTGGGTTTTCTCTACCGACATACTCCTTTAAATAATATTCTATTTCTTTTAAGAATTTCTCATCTTTCATTGCAATATTAAATTCTTTTTCCAATTGATTTAATACGTTTTTTAATTCCTCAGGGACATAGGCTCCACCATATTCTCCAAATAAACCTTTTGAATTTTTCATTTTCTTTTCCTCCAATATTATAATTTTAAATACAAAAAAACCTCCGTCCAAAATAGGACGAAGGGTATATTCGTGGTGCCACCTAAGTTATGCAAAAAATGCATCTCTCTTTAAAGGGATACTTTCATATCCTGTCCTTAGATAACGGTAGGCTTCCGACTTGGTATACT
>CAYRYO010000026.1:7177-21488 GCA_964428475.1 uncultured Tissierellaceae bacterium | reverse complement strand
GACAAATCAAATTAAAAAAACTATAATATGAATATAACGATATGCCTATATGGGCATATTGGAATTAATAAATATAATAAAAGAGGAGAGATAATATGTCAAATAAAACAAAATTATATTTACTTACAGGATTTTTAGGATCTGGGAAGACTACATTTTTAACCAAAGTATTAGAAGACTTAGAGGGAAAAAAGCTAGCTGTTATAATGAATGAATTTGGCAAGATAGGAATAGATGGCAATATAATAAAAAAAGACAATATGGAACTTGTAGAGATAAATAGAGGATCTATATTTTGCTCTTGCCTTCAGTTAAACTTTGTATCTGCACTTGTTGAGATGGCAGATAGAGAGATGGAATATGTATTTGTAGAAAGTTCAGGACTTGCAGATCCATCTAATATAGGGGAGTTTTTAGAAGCTGTAGAAGTAGCAAAAGGTGATGTGTATGACTATAGTGGAGCTATTTGTTTAGTAGATGGAGTAAACTTTCTAGATCAAGTTGAAGACATTGAAACGGTAGAAAGACAGCTTAAGTTTTGTCATCTAGCGGTATTATCTAAAGCAGATTTAATAGATGATGATATGATGAATAAAGTTGAAAACAAAATTAGACAGATAAATAGCAAGGCAGACATTGTAAAATCTGTAAATGGAGAAATAGATTACGATTTCTTAAATAAAGATTTAATGGAAAAAGATTGGTTAGATTCAGAAGATACAAGTAATACTCCTGAAAACAAACCAAAGACACTTAGCTTGACTTATCAAGGTGAAATTACAAAAGAACAATTAGGGCAGTTTTTAGATTTAATAAAAGATGATGCATATAGAATAAAGGGATTTTTCAAACTTGAAGATGGTTGGAATCAAGTAGATGTGGTAGGTAAAAAAATAGATTATAAAACTACTAGCAAGGGTGAAGGAGAATCTGAGATAGTAATTATATCTAAAATAGGAGCTCAGATAATTAAACCTATATTTAATGCTTGGGAACAAGTAGTAGGTAAAGCGATGAAATTGAGGTAGGTGAAAAGATGGATAAACTATTAAATTACTTTAAATTGCTTTCAGATGAGACAAGACTTAGGATAATGGTTTTACTGTATCATAGAGAATTTTGTGTATGTCAAATTACAGGTATTACTGGGATATCTCAACCAAATGTATCCAAGCACCTTGGAAGGCTTAGGGATATGGGATTGGTTAAGGATAGGAAAGAATTATATACCTTTTATTCTTTAAACATAGAGGATAATTTATTTCAAGAAATATTGAAAAATATAGTTGAAAATATAGGAGATTATCCTATACTTAGACTAGATTTACAAAAAAGTAAAGCTGCAGAAAAGTATATTGAACTTGCAAATAAGAAGTAATGGAAAGGAGATGGTGGATTTGGCTGTATTCAGTTGGCTTAATGCACAACTTTTAAAGATGGAATGGCTTTTTGAATTAATAAGATTACTAGTTGAGAATGTATTTAGATTAAGTATGGAAAGTAGACTTGGTAGTAGCGTTCACTTCTTTATATATGATGTAATCAAGATATTTATATTGCTTTCAGTACTGATATTTACAATTTCATATATTCAAAGTTTTTTCCCACCAGAAAGAACTAGAAAGATATTGGGTAGATATAATGGAATTACAGCAAATATTTTTTCAGCATTACTTGGAACAGTAACTCCTTTTTGTTCATGTTCATCGATTCCATTATTTATTGGCTTTACAAGCGCAGGACTACCTATAGGAACTACTTTTTCATTTTTAATTTCATCACCCCTAGTAGACCTTGCATCGGTTATTTTGCTTGCAAGCATATTTAACTGGAAAGTAGCTTTAGCTTATGTATTTGTAGGTATAGTGCTTGCAGTAGCTGGTGGTACGCTTATTAGTAAATTGGACTTAGAAAAGTATGTAGAACCATTTGTATTTAACAATCCAGTACTCGAAATTGATGAAGAGGATTTAAAGGTAAAAGATAGAATAGATTTTGCAAAAGAACAAGTATTGGATATTGTCAAGAAAGTGTGGATATATATCTTAATAGGTGTTGGAATAGGAGCAGCTATCCACAATTATATACCAGAACAATTAATTTCTGCAGTTTTAGGCAAGGACAAATGGTATTCAGTTTTAGTAGCTACTTTTGTAGGAATACCAATGTATGCAGATATATTTGGAACGCTCCCTATTGCAGAGGCATTGGTATCAAAGGGTGTAGGAATAGGAACAGCACTTTCATTTATGATGGGAGTTACAGCGCTATCTCTACCATCTATGATAATGCTTTCAAAAGTTGTTAAAAAGAAACTTTTAGGAATATTTATAGCTATAGTTTCTGTAGGAATAATAATAATAGGTTATATATTTAATACATTTAGCTATTTACTCATTTAGGAGGAGAAAAGATGATAATTAAGATATTAGGTGCAGGCTGTAAGGACTGTGATAAATTAATAGAAAATACTAAAAAAGCATTAGAAGAAACTAATACTCAAGCAGAGATAATTCACATTGAAAAGTTAGCAGAGATAGTTGCATATGGAGTGATGCAAACACCCTCACTTGTAATTGATGAAAAGCTAGTGTCTATTGGAAAGGTTTTAAAGGTAAAGGCTATAGTTAAATTACTTGAAAAATAGACAAGATAGGGTACAATGTATTAAAATGCATAAGAGGAGAAAGAGATGATAATTGAACATTTTCTGGAACTGATAATTCCATATATTACAGGATCATTGGAGCTCATAGGTGTAAGCATAATAACTATCGCTGCTGTAAGAGGTGTATTAAAGTTTTTTAAAAATGGTTTTAATTTTAGAGATGATGATGTAGCTGTTGATTTTGGAAAGGCAATGAGTTTAAGTCTTGAGTTTAAACTTGCTGCAGAGATAATTAAGACTGTAGTTATAAGATCTTTAGATGAGTTTTTTATACTTGCTTCGGTTGCAATACTTCGTGTAGTGCTTACATTTGTGCTTCACTGGGAGCTTGAAAGTGGGGCAAAGAATATTACGGATTCAGACCCATCTGACATTGATAAATAGTTGCAGTTTAAAGCTTTAGTTTGACAACTATTTTACGAAGTTTTGTCAAATGCATTACAAATTCAAATTTTTCTGATATAATGTATTTAGACAATATAATAGGAGGGGGATTCTATGAAAAAGCTTTTAACTGGAAATGAAGCTATTGCTAGAGGTGCCTATGAAGCGGGTTGCCATATAGCTACTGCTTATCCAGGAACACCAAGTACTGAGATTTTGGAGAATATTTCGCAGTATAATGAAATTGATTCACAATGGTCAACAAATGAAAAAGTAGCTTTAGAAGTAGGAATAGGAGCATCAATTGCAGGAGCGAGATCCTTGGTTGCTATGAAACATGTTGGATTAAACGTAGCAGCAGACCCATTTTTCACAATAGCCTATGAAGGTTCAAATGGAGGATTAATAGTAGTAACCGCAGATGAGCCAGGAATGCACAGTTCACAAAATGAGCAAGATAATAGACTATATGCACCACATGCAAAGGTTGCAATGGTAGAACCATCAGATAGCCAAGAGTGTAAAGATTTTGTTAAGCATGCTTTTGAAATTTCTGAAAAATATGATACACCAGTATTATTTAAAATAACTACTAGGGTATGTCATAGTAAAGGAGCAGTAGAATTACTAGATAGAGAAGAAATAGCAATAAGGGAATATATAAAAGATCCCAAAAAATATATAATGGTTCCAGCTAATTCAAAAGTAAAGCATATAGAAATGGAAGAAACACGTCTTCCAAATTTACGAGAGTATTCAAACAATACTCCGCTAAATAGGATAGAGTGGAATGACAAGAAAATAGGAATCATTACATCAGGTGCAAGTTATCTTCATGCAAAAGAAGTATTTGGAGATACAGTATCATACTTAAAAGTAGGATTTTCTTATCCACTACCAGATAAGATGTTTAGAGAATTTGCAGATGGAGTAGATAAGGTATATGTAATAGAAGAAAATGAGCCATACATGGAACAATTTATTAAGGCTATGGGAATAGAATGTACTGGAAAAGAAATTTTCTCAGTATGTGGGGAAATAAATCCTCAAATTATTCGTCAAGCTATGCTTGGAGAAAAACCAGAAGAAACAGTTGAATTAGATGTAGCTATTGCATCAAGACCACCTGCATTATGTGCTGGATGTCCACATAGAGGAATATTCTATGCAATGTCAAAGCATAAAAATAAAATTGCAGTTACATCAGATATTGGTTGCTACACATTAGGCGCTATGGCACCTCTTGGAGTGGGCGATACTGTAATATGCATGGGTGCGGGGATATCAGCAGGACAGGGATTTGAAAAGGTAAATCAACTAGATAATAGAGGTAAGAAGATATTTGGAGTTGTAGGAGATTCTACATTCTTCCATTCAGGAATGACAGGACTTGTAAATGCAGTATACAATAAGAGCGATATGGTAACTGTAATATTAGATAATAGAATAACAGCTATGACAGGACATCAACAAAACCCAGGTACAGGAAAGAGTATATCTGGTATGGAAGCTCCTATGATAGATATAGAGGGACTTGTCAAAGCTATTGGTATAAAAGAAGAAAACATAAGAGTAGTGGATCCATATATAATGGAAGAAAATAAAGCTGCTGTGAAAGACGCACTAGAAGCTACAGAGTCATTTGTAATCATTACAAAACAACCGTGTGCACTTATAAAAGATGTAATTAAAGAAAGAGCAGGACTTCATTGTGAAGTCAATCAAGATAAATGCAAAAAATGCAAAACTTGTCTACAGATAGGCTGTCCAGCTATCTCTATGAAAGATAATGTAGTAAGCATAGATACTACTCTTTGCAATGGTTGTACAGTATGCTTACAGGTATGTCCATTTGATGCTATAGAATTTAATGGAAAAGAGGTGCTTTAGATGACTATGAATAAGAGTTTGCTACTTGTAGGAGTAGGAGGACAGGGAACTATACTCGTATCTAAGATTTTATCTGAAGGTCTTTTAGAAGAAGGGTACGATGTTAAGATGTCAGAAATTCACGGGATGAGCCAAAGAGGTGGGAGTGTAACAACTCAAATTAGATTTGGGGAAACTGTTTATTCACCAACTATTAATAAGGGAGAGGCAGATCTTTTAGTATCCTTTGAAAAATTAGAAGCGGCAAGATATATAGAGCAACTTAAAAAAGATGGCACACTTATAGTAAATGAAGAAGAAATGTGGCCTCTACCTGTACTTGCTGGGATGGAAAAGTATCCAGAGAATATAGATGAGGAAATAAATAAAAATATAAAAAATGTAAGATGGGTAGATGCAAGAACTATAGCAACAGAACTGGGAGAGCCAAGATCACAAAATATAGTGATACTTGGAATGACTGTAAAGTCTTTAGGACTGGGGCATATAGACTGGATTGAGAAGATAAAGAAATTCCTTCCAGAAAAAGTACATGAAGTAAACATAAGGGCTTTTGAAAAAGGTCTAAATTTATAAAAAACATCAAAGGGCTAGATACAAAGTAAAATGTATCTAGCCCTTTTTAAAAACAATTCCAGTCATACTTTGGGTGGATTACAGGAATTGGATTTTAAGATATAATATGAGATATCAGATAACTAGGGATACAATAGTGAAAATATTCATGCTAGGGACTTTTCTAGCAGGCTGTTAATAAAATAAAAGGAGTGAGATCATGTCATTATTTAAAAAAGCAAAGACAGCAGTAGTTAACTACAATAATATAAAGGTTAGGGAAAAACTGGATTATGATAGGCTTTATGAAATCATCAAGGATGGAAATTATCCTTTCCCAGGGCCTGAAATCACAGGAAAGGGCATGCAGAGGGCAATCCGTTTTGAACCTACAGGAAAGTATCGAGCAATGGTTTCAATCTCTGGAAAGACTGTTTGTGTATCAAATGTATATTCTGGGGTTGGGGGAGCTGCAAAGGAAATGATAGGTGATTCAGTTACCAATGGTTGGTTCAAGCTTTTAAACAAGGAAAACATGGATGGCAACGAGGCTATACAAGAAATTGGAAAAGAAATAAGCAGATTGCTTGAAGGGGAAAACTTGTTAGTATAGTTTGTTTGGAAGCAAGTCTTAATAGTTAAAAAGAAAAAAACAAGGCATGAAATCAAGAGTCAATTGGCTCTTGATTTCATGCCTTGTTTTGTCATATGCTCAATTTTCTAGAGATTAAAATAAACCATCTTTATTAATAAATTCTATACTAATAAAATTACAATAAAATTTACTTATAAAGCTTGAAGGAAAAAGACTCAGATGCTATCATAAAATGTGGATTAAAAAAAGATATAATACTATTTTATGAAAAGAGGTAGAGATATGAAAAAGAAAAACTTAAAGTTAATATCATTATTATTGTTAGTCGTGGTAATTTTGACAGCTTGTGCAGGGACAGATGATAAGGCAGAAGATATAACAGGACAAGAAATAGCAGATGAAGGTGGAGTAGAAGAGGCTGAAGACATAGCAGAAAAAGATCAAGAGGGCCTTGATTTTGAAGGTAGACAAATGAATGTTGTGACTACATCTGACAAATACATAGAGTTATTCAATGAATTTGGAGAAGAAGTAAATGCAAAGGTAGATTTTCTATCTATGTCTAGTGGAGAAGTAATATCTAGAATAGAAGCAGAAGGTGGCAAGCCAATGGCAGACCTTTGGTTTGGTGGTGGAATTGATGCATTTATGGCAGCAAAGGATTCTGGATTATTAGAATCATATATTCCAAAAGAAGCAGATAAGGTAACTAGTGAATTTAGAGACCAAGAAGGCTATTGGATTTCAAAGGGATTAACGGTGGTTGGATTTTTAGTTAATGAAGAGCTATTAAAAGAAAAGGGATTAGAAACTCCTAGAACTTGGGAAGAATTAGCAGACCCAAAATATAAAGATGAGATAATAATGGCAAATCCAGCTATTTCAGGAACAAATTATGGGGCAGTAAAAGGGATACTAGATATGTATGGTCAAGAAGATGGCTGGGCATATTTAGAGAAATTAAATGAAAACATTCCGTTTTACGGGAAAAGAGGTAAAGACCCAGAAGAAAAAACTGTAGCGGGAGAATTTGCAATAGGGATTATACCAGCAGATAAAAGTTCATTTACTGCAGCAGAAAAAAATAATTTAACTGTTGTATATCCAGAAGACGGTATACCTTGGGTACCAGAAGGAGTCGCAATATTTAAAGATGGTCAAGGTGCAGATATAGCAAAAGCCTTTATAGACTTTATGCTAAGAGATGAAAATCAAGAAAAATTAGCTGAACTTGATGGCAAAGACGGTGCACAAATGATTAAAGAAGGAGTAGGTGGCTACGACTTAGGACTTCCTAAAGAAAAATTAATAGAACAAGATATCTTAACCTTTGGAAGCATGAGAGGGTCAATACTAGAAAGATGGGAAGGGATAACTGTAGGTAAATAAATACCAGGTGGAATGGGAGACTATTCCACCTATTAATATTTTAAAGCGATATATACAATTAATTGACAGTTGAAAGGGAAAAAACATGAGAAGAAAAATCTTAGATTTAGCAGACAAAACTTTAATGATAATAGTGATACTATCTGTATTGATTTTCATATTATATCCATTTATTTCAGTGTTTACAACTTCTTTGATAGAAAATGGAAGCATTGACTTGTCCTATTTTTCTTTTGTCAAAGAGGAATTTTATTTAATAAAAAATTCAATGACTACTGGCATATATACTACAATTTTAAGTGCTATTTTTGCAATAATGATTTCAATATATCATTATACATCAACAGACAAGGTTAAAAAAATAATCATAGGGGTACTTATGCTTACAATGATTTCACCTCCGTTTGTTACATCACTTTCTTATATAAGACTTTTTGGAAGAAGAGGATTTATAACTTACAAATTGTTGGGATTATCTATACTTCCCTACGGGCAGATGGGAATAGTACTTATGCAAAGTCTAGGATTTACATCTATGAATGCACTATTGCTCATAGGATATTTACGACAATTAGACAAGACCCTTATAGAGTCTGCACGTTCACTGGGTGCCAAGACTACAGATATCATAAAAGATATTATATTGCCTCTTATGAAACCATCAATAACAGTAGTTATGCTACTGACCTTTATTAGATCCTTGGCTGATTTTTCAACCCCCAGGATAATTGGGGGAGCTTTTAATGTTTTGGCAACAGAAGCCTATTTATCTGTAATAGCAAAAGGCGATATAAGAAGAGCGGCGACAATTTCAGTTATACTATTTATTCCTGCAATTTTGGTATTTATAATATATATGAAAAAGTTTCAATCAGTAGCTATGAGTCAACATGGAACAAGTTCAGGCAAGGGCATAAGTATGAAAAAAGAAGGACTTTTGTACAAGGCTATGGAAATAGGAGCAATATTTTTTTTAACTTGGATTTTAATTCAATACACTGCTATTATAATGGCGGCTTTTACCGATATGAATCAGGGGAAAATGTATTTTACATTAGAACATTTTAGACAAGGAAAGATGAGTATAATGGATACATTTCCAAGGACAATCTTTGTATCATTGATAGCTGGAATATCAAGTTCACTACTTGGACTTATATTAGAGTATTATGCCTTTATAAGAAATTATAAATCAATGAAAGTAATAGATTTTATAGCAACAATGCCTTATATAGTGCCAGGTACATTTTTCGGAATTGGTTATATATTAGCTTTTAATAAGGCCCCATTAGAACTTACAGGAACACTTTTAATAGTAATTTTAAACGTAACATTTAGACAGTTGCCCTTTGCTTCAAAAGTAGGATATTCTACATTGACCCAGATAAATAGAGATACCATAAATTCAACAAAGGATTTAGGAGGACACAATCTCCATGTGATAAAAGACGTGATTATTCCCCTAAGTAAGCCTGGTTTATATATTTCTTTTGTAAATGGATTTACTGCGACCATGACAACCATAGGGTCGATTATATTTTTGATATATCCAAAGCAAAAGCTAGCTACAATGGTGATGTTTGATGTTATAGAATCAGGCAAATATGGGGTAGGTTCAGTTATAGCATTCTTAATTATACTGACATGTCTCATAGTAAATGGATTATATTATCTTTTATTGTCAAGAAAGGGGAAGGGTGAAGATGTATCTCAAGGTATCTAATTTAAACAAAATATATGGACATATAAGCGTAGTAGACGGGGTTTCATTTGGAGCAGACAAGGGAAGCATTACTTGTATTCTAGGGCCTAGTGGTTCAGGAAAGACTACCATCTTGAGATGCTTGGGTGGTTTTGAAGAGCCAGACTCTGGAAGTATAATCTTGGGCAATAATGAAATATCAAAACTAAGCCCAGAACAAAGACCAATATCAACAGTATTTCAATCGTATGGACTTTTCCCTCATAAATCAGTAATAGAAAATACAATCTATGGATTAAAATTTAAAAAGATTCCGAAAAAAAACGCAGTAAAACAGGGACAAGAAATACTAGAGATGGTAGGATTAAAGGGATATGATAATAGAAGAATAAATCAACTTTCGGGTGGAGAACAGCAAAGGGTAGCACTAGCAAGATCTCTTGTAGTAAAGCCAGATTTATTGTTATTAGATGAACCATTTTCAAATTTAGATGCAAAATTAAGGCTAGTGATGAGAGAAGAAATCCAAAGAATACAAAGGGTATTTAATATCACAACAATCTTTGTAACTCATGACCAAGAAGATGCCTTTTCAGTAGCAGACCAGATTATCTTGATGAATAAAGGGAAAATCGAACAAATATCTCCACCTATGGAGATATACAAGGGTCCAAAGGGAGAGTTTCCATTGACTTTTATAGGCAGGGCAAATACAAAAAATATAAATGGACAAATACGATTTATAAGGCCTGAAGAGATAAAAATATATGATAAAGTAATGGAAAATACTATAGAAGGTAAAGTATTAAAGACAATATTTAAAGGGAATATAGTAGAATATCATATATTAGCAGGAGATGATCAATTAATAGCAATAGAACTTTCGGGAGAAAGGATATATGATAAAGATGATATAGTTTATTTGGAATTTAATTATAAAAGCATAATATAGAGTGATGATTAAAATTATATAAAAATGAGGAGGAATAAAAAACCATGAAGATATTACATGTATTAGCACAATTGCCTTCTAGAACTGGATCTGGAGTTTATTTTTCTAATATAATAGAAAATTTTAAGACTTACGATTACGAGCAAAAAGCAGTTTTTGCAATAGAGGATGATTTTAAATGGGATATTTTAGATGAAGGGGATATCTATCCTGTAGAATTCAAAACTAAAGAATTGCCTTTTCCAATAGTAGGAATGAGTGATGTCATGCCTTATGATAATACAACTTATGCTGAAATGACTGATGATATGTTTGATAAATGGATTAAGGCTTTTAAGGAGAAACTTCTACTTGTTAAGGCAGAATATAGTCCAGATGTAATATTTGCACATCATCTTTGGATATTGTCGTCTGTCGTAGTAGAGATATTTCCAGATTCAAAGATAATCGGAATATTTCATAATACGGATATGAGACAAGCACAAATGAATCCACAAATTTACAAGAAATATGTTAAAAATTTGAGTGAAGTAGACTTGGTTTTTGCGGGGTCAGATTATCAAAGAGAGCAGATAAGAAACACATACAAAGATATAAACAAGGAAAAAATAATCGCTATAGGCGGTGGCTTCAATCAAAATATTTTTTATCCTCCTGAAAAAAAGGAATATAGTGACAAAATAAGACTGGCTTATTCAGCTAAAATAGACCCATCTAAGGGTGTTTATGAACTTTTAAAAGCATATAAAGAATTGGATCTAGATGATATAAGCTTGGATATAATAGGTGTACCAGATGATAATGCTAAGAAGGAACTAGAAAAATATATAAGAAACGATAAGAGTATTAAGGTATACAATGTAAAAGATCAAATAGAATTAGGTGAAGAGCTTAGAAAAAAGGATATATTCTTAATGCCATCTTTTTATGAAGGTTTAGGATTAATGGCTATAGAATCTTTGGCATCTGGTCTTTATGTAGTTACTACAGAAATAGAGGCACTTATGACATTACTTGGAGAGGATATAAAGGAGTCTGGGATAATAAAATATATCCCATTACCCAGAATATACGATGTAGATAAGCCTGTAGAAGAAGATTTGCCTAAATTTAGAGAAGACCTTAAAGAGGCAATCTTATCTCAAATAGAAAAGGTTAGAAATAAAGAAAATAGCTTGATAGAACAAAGAAAAAATATAGAAAAACTTTCATGGAAGTCCTTAGTAGATAGAATAAACCCCTTTCTTATATAATTAGAAAGGGGTTGTTTTTTTATTCTTCTCCTAAATATGCTTTTCTAACTCTATCGTCATGGAGAAGATCTTTTGCATCGCCTGTAAAGAGGATTTTTCCTGTCTCTATTACATAGCCTCTATCAGCTGTTTGAAGTGCTATATTAGCATTTTGTTCTACTAATAGTACTGTTAAACCAGCTTTTTTATTTATCTCTAGAATAGATGAAAATATTTCTTCAATTATAATGGGAGCAAGTCCCATTGAAGGTTCATCTAGCATTAAGAGTTCAGGACCTGATAATATTGATCTTCCGATTGCAAGCATTTGTTGTTCTCCACCACTTAGGGTTCCACCGTGTTGCTTAGTTCTTTCTTTTAGGCGTGGGAAGAGTGTGTATACAAACTCAAGATCTTCTGCTATTTTTTCCTTATCTCTTCTCAAATATGCCCCCATTAGAAGATTTTCCTCTACTGTAAGTGCAGTAAATATCCTTCTTCCTTCAGGAACATGAATAAGTTTTTGAGCTACTATTTTCTCTGCACTTAAATCATTTATTTCACTGCCTTTGTATTTAATAGAACCTGTTGATTTTATTAAATTTGATATGGCCCTAAGAGTGCTGGTTTTACCTGCACCATTACTGCCTATTAATGTGATTATTTCTCCTTTTTTTATATCAAATGACAATCCTTGAATAGCGTGTATACCACCATAAAATACATTTAAATCTTCGACTTTTAGCATTATTTCTTCCCTCCTGTCCCAAGATATGCTGCAATTACCTTTTCGTTATTTTGAATTTCTTGAGGTAGGCCTTCAGCTATTTTATTTCCATAGTCGAGTACTGATATTCTATCTGATATTCCCATTACCAGCTTCATATCGTGTTCAATAACTAAAATGGTATTTCCACGATCACGTATTTTCTTGATCAATCTGGTCATTTCTACCTTTTCTCCAGTATTCATACCGGCAGCAGGTTCATCTAGTAATAGGAGTTTTGGATCTGTAGCCATTGCCCTTCCAATTTCCACCCTTCTTTGATAGCCATATGGAAGACTAACAGCTATTTCATCTTTTAAATGACTGAGTTCTAAAAACTCCATAATATCAACTACCTTTTCCTTTACTATAGCTTCTTCTTTTACCAGTTTAGGGGATTTCATAATAGTTGCAAATAGATTTGATGAAGTTCTACAGTATTGGCCCACCATTATATTTTCCATTACAGTCATAGTGCTAAAAAGTCTTATATTTTGAAAGGTTCTTCCTATTCCAAGTTTTGTAATTTCATAAGGCTTTGCCTTTTTAACTTTCTCTCCTAAGAATGTCACTTCTCCAGATGTTGGTTCATATATTCCAGTAATAGAGTTGAAAAAGGTTGTCTTTCCTGCACCATTTGGGCCTATTAGACTTACTATTTCTCCTTCGTCTATATGAAAGTCTACATTATTTACAGCCGTTAGACCTCCAAAGCATTTTGTCACGCCTTTAGCTTCTAAAATATTCACTCTTTTCCCCTCCTCTTTGAGGCAATTAGATTGGCTTCTTTATTTTTTCCTGCAATTATTTCCTTTATACTAGATGCACTTATTATTCCCTGTGGTCTGACTATCATCATCATTACAAGTAGTATTCCGTATATAGCATATCTATATGTTGAAATGCCTCTCAGTGCTTCTGGTAGCACTGTTAAAACTGTTGCACCTACGATTACTCCAGGGATACTTCCTACACCACCAAGTACTACCATTGTAAGGATGACGACTGACTCCATATAAGTAAAGTTATCTGGATTTACATAGTGGATAAATGAAGCGAAGATTCCGCCAGCAAGTCCAGCGATAGCTGCTCCAAGCACAAATGCTAATATTTTTAAAAATGTTGGATTGATTCCCATTGCTTCAGCCGCGATTTCATCGTCTTTTACAGCGATTAGACCTCTACCAATACGTGAATCCTGTATTCTATATGAAATGAATATTGTAAATAATACAAGTATATAGAGTATATAATAATAAGATGTATTTGTACTAAGTGTAAATCCAAATATAGTAGGAGAAGGAATACTAGGTATTCCTGCTGGGCCTCTTGTAAATGATGCCCAGTTTATTAGTACAAGTCTTAAAATTTCACTAAAACCGATTGTGGTTATGGCTAAATAGTCACCTTTTAATCTAAGTGTAGGTATACCAAGTAGTAGACCAAATATTGCAGAGACAATTCCACTAAATACCAATGCTATCCAGAATGGTACACCATAAGTTACTGTAAGAATAGCCGTAGTATATGCACCTATTGCATAGAAAGCTGAGTGTCCAAGTGAAAGTTGACCTGCAAACCCAATTACAAAGTTTAAGCTTAAAGCTAGTACGATATAAATCAAGACCAATACAGCCGTTCTCAATACATATGAGTTGTTCATCAAGATAATAGGTACAAGCCCTATGATTACTAAAAATCCAAGAATGAAGATTTTTTGCATCTTATCATCAAATCCCATAAACTTCTTTGTTCCTATATCAAATACTTTGGAAAGTATTTTAATTCCTATATAAAGTATTCCAGAATATAATACTAAATTAAATAAAACCTTTAAAAAACCATTCATTTTAACCACCTCCTATACTTTTTCTTTAATACCTTTACCTAATAACCCTTCAGGTTTTAGTAGAAGTATAATTATTAGAATAACAAAAGCTATTGCATCTCTATATCCAGATGAAATATAAGCAGCACCTAAACTTTCAGATACTCCCATTATAAGTCCACCGAGCATAGCACCTGGTATGCTTCCAATGCCACCTATTACTGCTGCGATAAATGCCTTAAGGCCAGGAACATATCCCATCATAGGATAGGCTGCTTTGTAGTAAATACCAACTAATATACCAGCAGCGGCTCCAAGAGATGAACCTAGACCAAATGTAAAATAAACTA
>CAYRYO010000026.1:0-7077 GCA_964428475.1 uncultured Tissierellaceae bacterium | reverse complement strand
AAATATTGCCATACCTATTGCAGATAGAAACAAATTTATTCTTGGGGCTTTAAATACTGGACTATAAGCAAATTTTGCAATTAGTATACCAAATACAGATGCTCCTACCATTCCAAATAGGAATGCAAGGAGTATTGGCATGTTTAGCATTGTAAGTCCTGTAAGAGTTAGAAAGGCACCAATCATATATATATCTCCATGAGCAAAGTTTATTAATTTTATAATTCCATATACCATAGTAAAGCCTATAGCTGTAAGTGCATAGATACTACCTAAAGCTATACCATTACTTAAATGCTCCATAAACATATAATTCACTCTCCTTTATAGACTAAGGAGCCCAAAGGCTCCAATAAGGTCTAATTTAATTGATCATTTGATAAAACTATTTGTCCGTCTTTTACCTCTAATATTAATATGCTTCTAGTTACATCGTTATCCACAAAAGATATAGGACCAGCTACTCCTGGAAATTCACTAACTTCTTCAAGATATTCTGTAATTCCTTCTCTTGTAGCTCCCTTTTCTTTCATTCCTTCAAGTATTAATTTTGCTGAATCGTAAGCTAATGCTGCGTAATTATCTGGTTCTTTATTATACTTTTCTCTAAATGATTCTACGAAGTATTTAGTTCCAGGGAATTCTACATCTTTATGGAAGAAAGCAGCAAATCTAATTCCCTCCACAGAATCTCCACCAAGCTTAACTAATTCATCAGAGCTTATTCCCTCAGTTCCTATCATAGGTACATCTAAGCCAACAGGTTCTGATTGTTGAGCTATAAGTGCTGTCTCTACATAGTATCCTGCTACGAACATTACATCTGGATTTGCACCTTTTATTTTTGTAAGTTGAGGACTAAAGTCTTTTGACTGACCCTCGAAATAAGTTTCTGATGCAACAACTTTTCCGCCCAATGCTTCAAATTCCTCTGTAAAGTCATTTTTAAGTCCAGTTCCAAAGTCATTAGCTGTAAACAATATAGCGGCACTTTTCTTTCCAAGTACATTATAAGCATATTGAGCTAAGTTAGTTGCTTGTGTTGTATCTGTTAGAGATATACGATACATGTGAGGTGTAGATCCATCAGTTATTTGTTTGTTTACTGAGTCTGTAATTACAGGTATTCCAGCAGATTCGTATATTCCACGAGCAGCTAGGGTACAAGAACTATTCCAGTGACCAATTACTGCTAGTACTTTATCATCTGCCGCAAACTTCTGTGCAACATTTGGTGCTTCTTTAGGGTTTCCAGTGTCATCACCAACGATAAGCTTTACTTGTTTGCCGTCAATACCACCTGCTTCATTGACTTCATCTAATGCTAATTCGATAGCCTTAACTTTCATATCACCAAACTGAGCTGAATCACCAGTCATTGGGTTTGCTGAAGCTATATAGAGTTCAGCTGAATCGCTTCCCCCTCCACTACATGCAGTAAGTGAAACTATAGTTAATACCAATAATAATGCTAAAAATCCTTTTCTTTTCATTGTAATCCTCCTATTTTTAAAAGTTTTTAATTTATAATTATTACTGGCAATAATATATTGCAAATATGATGCCATAAGCTCATTTAAGATATAATATTGTCTTTTTTATTGATACAAGCTATAATTGCCAACTATATATATAATAAGCTAGATAAAGTATAATAGAAAATATATGAAAAAATTTCATACCATGAATTAATTGCATACGGCTAGCAGAAATATAAAAAGAGGAGAAAACCATGAATTTAAAGAAAACAACATTAATTTATATATTAATATGTATATTTTTCATACCCACTGCATGGGGAGAGGATAATCCCCTAAAAATAGGTGGGGATGATAATTATCCTCCATATGAATTTGTAGATAGTGAAGATAATTTTAGAGGTTTTAATGTAGATATTATTAGAGCTATATCTATAGAACTTGGTCTAGATATTCAGATGATTCCAGATTCATGGGAAAATACTATGTTGTCTTTAAAAAGAGGTGAAATAGACGCCATTCAGGGAATGACGCTAACTCCTGAGAGAGACGAGATATATGATTTTACTGAGGAAATAGTCATAAACTCGCAAAATATATTTGTATTAAGTGAAACCACATATATATCCAGCGTAGAGGACTTAAAGGGCAAAAGAGTAGCTATTCAAGCGGAAGATGTTACTAAAAAGATAATTAAAGATGTAGTAGATATAGAAATAATAGAAAAAGTAAATCAATTTGAAGCTCTTCAAGCACTACTCAATGGTGAAGTAGATGCATTTGTTGGGAATAGGCTTACAGGAATTTATCATATTCAAACATTTGATTTAAACAATACTGTAAAGATAGTGGGGGAAGCTCTATATAGCACTAAATATGCATTGGCAGTAAAGGGTGGAGATGTGGAGCTGCTGGATCTTTTAAATTCAGGCTTAAAGGAAATAAAGCAAAATGGAAGTTATGAAAAGATTTATAAGAAATGGTTTGGAGAAATTATAATTGATAGGTACAAACGATGGCTAAAAGTCTTATATATCTTGTCAGTTGCATTTTTAATATCCCTAGGCATTATTCTAATTATATATATTTGGAATAAGAGGCTTAAAAGAGAAGTTGAAATAAGGACTCAGCAAATTATAAAATTAAATGAACAGGCAATACACAATGACAAGATGCAGTCTTTAGGGAAATTGTCATCGAGTATTGCTCATGAGCTTAGAAATCCACTTACTTCAATTAAGGCATTTGTAGATCTTATTCCATTAAAAATACAAGATGAAAATTTTAAAAGAGAACTTATGAGAATTATTCCAAGTGAAATAAAAAGATTAGATGATTTGGTAGGGTCATTACTAGATTATTCAAAACCTAAAAAAACAAGGCCAGAGAGGATATTATTAAGTGAAGTGTTATCAGAAGTTCTTGTGTTATTAAAGCAAAAATTACAGACAGATAGGATAGAAGTGGTTTTAAAGTCCACAGATCTATATCTATATGTAGATAAATCTCAAATCAAACAAATACTTATAAATATAATTTTAAATAGTATAGATGCAATAGAATTTGAAGGAATTATTGAAATAAATGCTAGAAGTTCAAACCAACACACATATATAAATATAAAAGACAATGGAAAGGGAGTTCCAGAGGAAATACTAAGCAAGTTATTTGATCCGTTTTTTACTTCTAAAAAAACTGGATATGGAATAGGGCTTTCAGTAACAGATAGGCTTATAAAGGATAATGGTGGGAGGATTAATCTTACAAGTGAGGAAGGTATAGGAACTGCAGTTGAGATTATCTTACCTAGTGACATAATGGGAAAGGAGAATATAAATGTATAATATTTTGGCAATAGACGATGAAGTTTCAATTTTGACAGCTCTTAAATTTGCACTTGAAGATCATTTTAATATTTATATAACAGATGATGTGCCAGAAGGATTGGAAACGATTAAGAATAAAAATATAGACCTGGTGTTGTTGGATCAGTATCTAGGTGAATATAAGGGGATAGATGTATTAAACAAAATAAAAACTCAAAACCCTAGGGTAATAGTGATTGCTATGACAGCCTATGGATGCATTGAAGATTCTATTGAAGTTATACAGAATGGGGCGTATTATTACATTACTAAACCATTAGATATCAATGGCCTTATATCGATGATAAATAAGGCATTAGAATATCAGTCTCTTTCAGATCAAGTTGAAAACTTAACTAAAAAAGCAAATGAGAAGAGATTGAAACCGATAATGATCTCATCAAGCCCAGCTATGAGTGAATTATTTAAGATGATAGACAGGGTAAAAGATGTAGATATAAATGTATTGGTATCAGGAGAATCTGGCACTGGCAAAGAGCTTATAGCTCGTGCCATTTATGAAACTAGTAAAAGAAAAGATCGAAATATGGAGATAATAAACTGTGCAGCAATACCGGAAAATCTCTTGGAATCTGAGCTATTTGGCTATGAAAAGGGAGCATTTACTGGGGCTAATGCTAGATATAAGGGAAAGTTTGAACTTGCAGATAAGGGGACTATATTTTTAGATGAAATAGGAGATATGGATTTAAACCTTCAATCAAAGCTCCTAAGAGTAATACAAGAAAAAACTGTGACACCACTGGGAAGTGAAAAGTCCATACCAGTTGATTTTAGAATTATAGCAGCTACCAATTTAGACTTACCTGATGAAATTAAAAGGGGGAATTTTAGAGAGGATTTATACTTTAGATTAAATGTTGTAAATATAGAGACACCACCTCTAAGAAATAGAAAAGAGGATATTCCAGCTCTTACAAAATTTTTTATAAATAAGTATAGCAATAGATATTCAAAAGATGTAAGTGGAATAAGTAGAGCTGCTATAAATATCTTAGAGGGATATGATTACCCAGGCAATGTAAGAGAACTTCAAAATATAATAGAAAGAGCAGTGGCATTAGCTGAGAAAGATACAATAGAGATAAGAGACCTTCCAGCCGAAATAATATCAAAATCTGATATTATAAAGACATCCGATGATGTTCAAATATATATAGGGGATACACTTGAAATAGCAGAGAAAAAGCTTATACTGTCGACACTTGAGTATTGCGAATACAATAAGAGAAAGACTGCAAAGATGCTAGGAATGAGTGAGAGGCATCTATACAATAAATTAAATCAATATGAACTATCAAATTAAACACATAAATATAATAGAAAAAACTGAGAACTAGCATATAAGAGCTCTCAGTTTTTTCTATTTATGATTTATAGTTATTATAAATAATTAGTTGACAAAAATAAACTTTACATATATACTTAGTTACATAACCAACTAACTGAGTAAGCCCGATATATTTATCGATAAGGAGGCGAAAGATTTGCTTAAACTAGATTCGGATAAATCAATATATATACAAATTGCAGAAATAATAGAAAACGATATACTCGTGGGAAATTTAAAGAGTGAGGAACAAGCACCTTCTACCAATGAATTTGCAAAGATTTATAATATAAACCCAGCTACTGCTAGAAAAGGATTAAATATACTGGTTGATGAAGAAATACTTTATAAGAAGAGGGGCTTGGGAATGTTTGTAACGCCACATGGAAGAGAAAAAATATTAAGGAAAAGACAGAATTTGTTTTTTAGGGAAACACTTCCTGAAACTATGGAAGAGGCCAAAAGGCTAGAGATAAAGCTAGAACAAATAATAGAATATATTGAAGAGTTGGAGGAGGGTAAAGAATGCTAGAATTGAAAAATATAAGTAAATCATATGGGTCTACAAAAGTGCTAGAAGATATGAATTTAAAATTAGAAGACAATAAGGTTTACGGACTTCTAGGAAGAAATGGTGTGGGAAAGACAACTCTATTAAATATAATAGCAAGTCAAATAAGAAGTGATAGTGGAGACCTACTGTTAAATGGAGAAATTGTATTTGAAAATCCTAAAGCAATAGAAAATATAGCCATAATGAAGGAAAGTGGATTTGGAGTAGACGATGTAAAGGTAAAGAAGATATTTAACTCAGCAAAGATTCTATATAAGCACTGGGATGAAGAGTATAAGGAATTTTTAGTAAGGGAATTTAATTTAAGTACAAAGAAAAAATATGGTAAACTTTCAAGAGGAAATCAGACCATAGTTGGTCTTATAACTGGACTCGCTTCAAGAGCTCCACTTACACTATTTGATGAACCCTCACTAGGACTTGACGCGGCACATAGATATAGATTTTACGAACTTCTATTAAAAGACATAGAGGATTATCCTAGAACAGTAATTATCTCAACGCATTTAATAGATGAAGTGACCAATTTATTTGAAGAAGTAGTGATGCTAAAAGATGGGGGAAATTATATAAAAGAAGAAGTAGCTGATTTAATGGAAAAGGCATATTTTTTAAATGGAAGACTAGAGAACATGCAGACAGTAATAAAAAATAAAAATATAATTTATAGAGAAGAATTTGGAACCACTATAATACTTGGAATATTTGATAGCTTGTCCCAAGATGAAAAGAAGGATTTAAAAGAAAATGGAGTAGATATAAGTCCAATACCACTTCAAAAATTATTTGTATTATTGACAGAAAAAGAAAATATGGGGGAGGTCAAATAAATGGATGCTTTAAATAAGAGTGTACAATATCATTTCGCGGAGTCGAGAAAATTCCTGCTAAACTTTTGGGTGATTCTTATATTAGTAGATATAGGATTCTATATAATGAATAGCTTGGATTCTCCCCATTTTCAAAATGTAGGATTTAGCTTAGGATCATCACAAGGTGTTTATCCTATATCAGTGGTAGGGGTAAATTTAATGGCAATTTTGATTACTATAATAGTATATAATTTTTCAAGTAATTACGAAGATTTTCCCTTGGCAATTTCTCTTGGCATGACTAGAAGAGATTATTTCCTATCATTTTTAATAGATAATGTTTTTACATCATTTGTATTTGCGCTAGTACAGGCAATACTGCTAAAGGTGGATCCCTATTTTGTAAAGCTAGTAAATAGAACTCCACTATATGACTTTAAATATTTTAATATAAAGACAGATAATATATTCTATATAATATTTATATTGTTTATAATATTTTTTGCATTTAATGCATTTTGGAATTTAGTGTCTTCAATAAATTATAAAATGGGATATAAGATGTGGTTGATTGTCCTAGGAGGCAATGTATTGCTATCATTTTTCAAGATAGAGATTATTAGAGACCTATTAAATGCTATAGGCTATATGATAAATCCTAGCTTGCAGATACCACAAATATCAATTATTCTAGCAACTATAGTAGCCTTTTATGTAATAAACTACTTTATAGTTATTAAAACTGATATAAAGAAAAGTCTTGGTTAAGGAAATATAAATTGAAGAACTTATCTGTTGTAGAAAGTATTGTAATAGGATATAATTAATATATATTGTAAGGGGAAAAGGAGGCTTAAAAGATGACTAACGAACAATTTCAAGTGATAGTATTGGAAAAGTTAGGCAACATCGATACCAAGCTAGAAAGTCTTGATAACAGGGTAGAAGGACTAGACAAGAGGGTAGAAAGTCTAGACAACAAAGTAGAAGGACTAGA
>CAYRYO010000025.1:11001-24742 GCA_964428475.1 uncultured Tissierellaceae bacterium | reverse complement strand
TTTTATACTGGTTTTGAGTTTTTTTAACTGTTCTATTCTAAATTCATAATGTCTAGTTTCCCCGCTTTGAAAAAAACACATTTTAGAAGTGTATGGGTCATTCATAATATCATTCCTTTGTATTCTATTTAAGAAGATTATACCCTTTATAGAGAAAATTAAATAGTTATTGCAAAAACAAATAGATAGTGTTATTATATAAGTAGATACACTATCTATTTATACGGAAAGTGAACCCGTACAATATTAAAGGGGTGATTAAGATGGAAAATGTTAAAACAAAAGATCTTACAAAGATGGCTATGTTAATAGCTCTAACCACAGTGATGACAATGGTAGTACAAATTCCAGTAGCTGCAACCAATGGATATTTAAACCTTGGAGATATGGTAGTTTTCTTAGCAGCTCTTACTTTAGGTAAAAAAGGCGGATTTATAGTAGGAGGATTAGGCTCGTCTCTTGCAGATTTACTTCTTGGCTATTCACATTATGCACCTATAACACTTATAGTTAAAGGGCTAGAAGGATATATAGCAGGATATCTGCTTGAGACAAAAGTAGGAAGAAAGACAAAATTACTTCCTTTACTAGTAGGTGGGATATGGATGGCTATAGGATACTATATACCTGAAACATTTATGTATGGAAACAAAGCAGCATTAGTCGGAGTACCTGCAAATTTAATGCAAGGATTACTGGGAGCTGTATCTGCTATATTGCTATTTAAAGCTATAAAAAAAACTAAATCATAAATTCAATAAACATCTAATAGATTAATAATATCTACTAGATGTTTATTTTTTATGTTTTAAAGATATATTGACATTAAATAGGGTAAAATATAAGTTAAATATATTGCTAGGGGTGAAATTGTGATTAAGATAACTACTTTAATTGAAAATAAATTGAGTAAAGATAGACAACTAGATGCAGAACATGGGATATCATTATATATAGAGATAGATAATAAAAAGATACTATTTGATACAGGTCAAAGTGGAAATTTTATAGAAAATGCTAAAAAACTAAATATAGATTTAAATGATTTAGATTATGTTGTCATCAGTCACTCTCACTATGACCATTCTGGTGGATTTGAAAAATTAGTTGAAGAATATGATAATAATTTTAAGCTCTTTTTAGGAAAAGACTTTTTTAAAGAGAAATATAGTGAGTCTGGAGATATATACAGGTATGTAGGAAGTTCATTTGGTCGAGAATACTTACGAGAAAAAAATATAAAAACAGAATACATCGAAGAGATAAAACATATCACAGAAAATACTATGATAATTACAGATTTTAAAAGAAATCCACAATATGAAAATGTAAATGAAACCATGTTTATAAAAGAAAACGGGGAGTATAGTCTAGATAAATTTACAGATGAAATAGCAATAGTTATAGACACTGAAAAGGGCCTAGTAGTCTTAGTTGGGTGTTCGCACCCTGGTATAGTTAATATGCTAGATACAATAATAGAGAAAACAGGAAAGAAAATATATTCACTTATAGGGGGAACACATTTAATGAAAGAGGATGATGAAAAGATAAACAAGATAATTGACTATTTAAAAGATAATGGAATAAAACAAATAGGAGCTTGTCATTGCACAGGAAGACAAGGAGAAACCATGCTATCCCAGCAGATGGAAGATGCCTTTCTTTATAATAATACAGGTGACAAGATATATGTGTAAAGGCAAGTCTATATAGACTTGCCTTTATCAGCATAAATTATCTTTTTTAAATAGCCCAGTTTCCATCTTTAAATATATCTATCTTTTCTCCACTTTCAGTTTCTCCAACTATATTCATATCCTCTGAACCTACCATAAAATCAACATGAGTAAGAGAATTATTTACTCCATGAGCATCTAATTCGTCATCATTCATATCTGGTCCATTTTCTATATTCGTAGGATAAGCTTTACCAAATGCAAAGTGGCAAGATGCATTTTCATCAAAAAGTGTATTTTTAAAGACTATATCTGACTTAGAGATTGGGGACTCATATGGCACCAAGGCTACTTCCCCTAAATGCATAGCGCCTTTATCTATATCAAAAAGATCTCTTAACACTTCTTTTCCTACTTCTGCATGGTAGTGGCTTACCTTTCCATCTTTAAAAGTAAGATTAAACTTATCTATTAATTTTCCACCATAATTTAATGGCTTTGTACTATAGACTACACCATTTACGCCATACTTATGAGGCATAGTAAAGACTTCTTCTGTAGGCATATTTGCTACAAAATAAGTTCCTTTAGAATTTTTGCCACCACCCGATGCCCATATATGACCTTTTGGGAGTTCAACCATTAAGTCTGTACCGTTAGAAGCCGTGTAATGAAGACATTTAAATTTTTTAGCATTTAAAAAGTTATTCTTTTCTGCTAATTCCTTGATATGCTCTTTCCAAGCTTCAATCGGATTTTCCAAGTTCATTCTAGTCGCATTAAATATAGCATCCCAAAGTAGCTCATATGCTTCATCTTCTGATAAATTTGGGAAAACTCTTTTTGACCATGAGAGAGAAGGAATTGCCACTACACACCATGAGTTTATATCATTCATAGTATAATTTCTAAAATTCTTTAGGGCTATAGAACGAGATTTATTAGCTGCTGCGATTTTCTTTGGATCAATTTCTTTTAATAGTTCGGGATCATCAGCTACTATAGAAAGAAATCCTGCCCCTTTTTCTGCATAATCTTCTAATCCGTCTGCATGCCACTTTGGAAAGCTTTCAAATACTTCCATAGGGGCATTTTCATACTTTAATTTTGTAAGTGTTTCATCATTCCAATTTACATGTACTTCACTTGCACCCATTTCATAAGCATTTTTTGCTATCAATCTTACAAAATTGGCACCTTCAATAGGAGCATTAATAACTAATGGTTGACTCTTTTGTAAATTGATACCTATACTTACACAGAGTTTTGCATATTCATTTAATTTTTCATCAAAACCTTTCAAGTACACCACTCCAATTAACTTATTTGTAATATATTGTATATCAAATGTGAAAGATTGTAAACTAAAAGGATTATAGGATATTAGGAAATCTTTAACAAAATATTTTTTTATATGAATAATTAAAATACTTAAATTGACAATGTCGAAAAATAGCGAATTACATAGAATTATTCCTTGTTATCTTATACTGATGTAAAGGGATAATACTATAATGCGGATTATTGACTTATTTTTATCTGCAATATATAATCTTTAATGTATTGAGTTGTTAACACGTATTCTAAACAATAAGAATACTGTGACAATTCGCTATTATCTTGTTTTATATTACCCATAGTAAGTGGAAATAATACAGATAATAGCTACAAGATATGTGGTACATATCAGTACCTTGAAAATTGAGTTAAATATATAATTAAATTAAATTTAGGATTACATGTCTATATTTTAACAATTATATATTTCATATTTGAAAACAGATAATTATTATAGGGGGGGTAAATGGCCAAAGATAATATTAGTATTTTTTTAATCTACGTTTACTAAGCATACAAAATTATTGGAGGGATCAAGATGAAAATGAAAAGAAAAAATTTGATTTTAATATCAGTGATGCTAGTTCTAAGTTTAATGTTAACGGCATGTGCTGGAGATAAGAAAGATGATAGTGGTTCAACGGACAATGGTGCTAGTACAGAAGCTAATGATAAATTAGTAATTGCTACTGCAAGTGATGCAATAACAATGGATCCAGTTCAAAACAACGATGCATTTTCAGGAAATATCATGGCTCAAGTATATGATGGTCTTGTAAAGATTGATATGGAAGGCAATATAATACCAAACTTAGCAGAAAGCTATGAGCCTTCAGAAGATGGAATGACATATACTTTTCATTTAAAAGAAGGCGTGAAATTCCAAAACGAAGAAGCATTAACAGCAAACGATGTTGTATTTACATTTAAAAGAGCACTTGAAGCTCCAGCAGTTGCTCATATATTTGGAGATATAGATCCAGATAGTTTAACAGCTGAAGACGATTTTACTTTTAAGTTCTCATTAAAGGATGCAAATGCTGGTATAATCGCTGCTTTATGTCACCCTTCAGCTTTCATTGTAAATGAAAAAGCTGTTACTGAAGGTGGAGAAGATTATTCAAGAAATCCTGTAGGAACAGGTCCATTTATATTAAAAAGCTGGTCAAAAGCTAATAAAATGGAACTATCAAGATTTGAAGGATATCACGGAACAGCTCCAGTTTATGATACATTAGAAGTTAGAGTTATTCCAGAAGCTACAAATAGAGTTATTGAGTTAGAAACTGGTGGAGTTGATGTTGCATACGATATAGCTCCTATTGATGTTAATAGAGTAGATGAGAATGATGAACTTCAACTATTTAGAACTCCAGATTATGGAACACTATACATGGGAATGAACACTCAAAAATCACCACTTAATGAGTTAAAAGTTAGACAAGCAATTGCAAAAGTTATCGATATCCAAGATATAGTAGATGCTGTTTGGAGAGGCGTAGGTAAAGCTGCATCAGCTCCATATACATCAACTATTAAATATTCTGTAGCTGATGATAATACACCTAATAAAAAAGATGTTGAAGCTGCAAAACAATTATTAAAAGAAGCAGGATATGAAGATGGTTTAGAATTAACAGTATCAACAAGTGATAGACAAGAAAGAATTGATGCTGCAACTATAATGAAGGAAGATTTAAAAGAAATTGGAATTGACTTAACAGTTGAAGTTTTAGAGTGGAGTGCTTTTATTGAGAAAATAGAAAAAGGACAACACGATATGTATATGCTTTCATGGATTTCAGATTCACCTGACCCAGATATGGTAGTATTTCCTTGCTTCCATTCATCAATGTCAGGACCTGGTGGAAACTATATGTTCTTAAACGATGAAAAAGTTGATGAGTTAATAATCAAAGGTCGTAGAACATTAGATGGTCCAGAAAGACAAGAAGTATATAAAGAACTTCAAGATACTATTCTGGGTTTATCTCCAGCAATATTCTTATATAACAGTGAGATTGTTATAGGGGCAAGAGGAAACATAGACAATATAGAACTTACTCCTTTTGGATACCACCGTCTATTCCCAATTACTTTTGACAAGTAAATTTCAATAAACAAATTATTATAAACAAGTTAGGGGGATTATCTTCTTAACTTGTTTATAAATTATTTTTATGTAAGAAAGGAGAATCAATGGAATGACAAAATATATTATTAAAAGAATATTACTTATAATTCCTGTTATTCTTAGTGTTAGCTTCATAGTGTTTGGGTTATTAGAACTCAGTCCTGGAGATCCAGCTAGAAATATTCTAGGTACAAATGCATCTCCACAAGAAGTAGAAACATTAAGAGAAGAAATGGGACTTAACGATGCTTTTTTAGTTCGTTATGGAAGATTTGTAAAAGATTTAGTTGTACATGGAGATTTAGGTAAATCTTATATTACTAAAACTCCAGTAGTAGAAGAAATAGCTTCAAGAGCAGTATATACTTTTAAACTTGCAATGTCGGCAATTGCCGTTGCAATTCTTTTAGGTATACCGATAGGAATCATTTCGGCTGTCAAACAGTATTCCATATTTGACAATGTAACTATGATTTTCGCACTTTTAGGGATTTGTATGCCTGTATTTTGGTTGGGTTTACTTTTAATCATACTTTTCTCGGTAACTTTAGGTTGGTTGCCATCTTCTGGTCTTGATTCTTTCAAACAGATGATATTGCCAACAATAGCATTAGCTGCTCAATCTGTGTCTGTAATTACTAGGATGACTAGATCAAGCATGCTTGAAGTTGTTAGGCAGGATTACATAAGTACAGTTCGTGCAAAAGGACAAGATGAAAGCAAAGTAATCTTAAAGCACGCATTGGGAAATGCCTTAATTCCTATTTTAACAACTATAGGAACGCAATTTGGACAACTATTAGGTGGAGCGGTAATGACAGAAGTTATATTTTCAATCCCAGGAGTTGGTAGATTGATGGTTGACTCAATAACTATGAGGGATACACCGATGGTATTAGGTTGTATACTATTTGTTGCAATTACATTTGCATTAGTTAATCTCATAGTAGACTTGCTATATTCTTTCGTAGATCCAAGAATAAAGTCTCAATTTTCGTAAAGGAGGGTTATTATAAATGAAAGAACAATCAGTTGAAAATACGCAATCTGTATCTATAGAAAAAAAGAATAACCTATTGAGAAAACTTAAAGATATATTTAGTCGTATGAAAAGAAATAAATTGGCTATGTTTGGCTTAGTTATTATTATAGTATTGATACTTACAGCAATCTTTGCAGACTATATTGCACCCTATGACTATAGCAGCAATGATTTGAAAAATCAATTTAGTTCGCCTAGCAAAGATCATATCTTTGGAACAGATGAATTTGGTAGAGATATATTTAGCCGTATAGTATATGGTTCTAGAATTTCTCTAAAAGTTGGATTTATATCTGTAGGAATAGCATTAATAGCAGGTGTAGCTATTGGAGCAGCTTCAGGATTTTATGGAGGTAAAATAGATACTTTTTTAATGCGAATCATTGATGTAATACAGTCTCTTCCAGATATATTATTAGCTATAGCTATTATGGCTGTATTAGGACCAGGCTTATCAAACTTAATGATTGCAGTTGGAATCGCCGCCATTCCTGGTTATGCTAAGATAGTTAGATCTTCAGTTTTATCTGTTAAAGACAATGAATTCGTAGAAGCAGCAAGAGCAAATGGATCATCAGACTATAGAATAATTGTTAAACATATAATTCCAAACTGTTTAGCGCCAATAATAGTACAAGCTACATTGGGAGTAGCATATGCAATAATAAATGCTGCTGGTTTAAGTTTTATAGGATTAGGACTAGAACCTCCAACTCCTGAATGGGGAGCTATGTTATCAGGTGGACGTGCATACATACGTGATTATGCATATATGACTATATTTCCAGGTTTAGCAATAGTAATTACAATATTTGCCCTTAATGTTTTAGGGGATGGTCTAAGAGACGCACTAGATCCAAAATTAAAGCAATAGGAGGTGCTGTACAATGAATAACTTATTAGAAATCAAAGATTTAAACATAGAATATATTACTGATGACGGAGTTTACAAAGCAGTTAATAACCTGAACTTGAAAATCAGAGAAGGTGAAACCCTAGGATTTGTTGGTGAAACAGGTGCAGGTAAAACTACGACAGCCCTCGGGATTATGAAATTAATTCCAACACCACCAGGCAAAGTAGTTAGTGGAGAAATCTTATTTGAAGGTGAAAACCTATTAGATAAAAATGAAAAAGAAATGAAAAAAATTAGGGGTAATAATATTTCAATGATATTTCAAGACCCTATGACTGCATTAAATCCAATTATGACAATAGGTAAACAAATTGAAGAAGCTATAGAGTTACATGAAGAACTATCTAAAAAAGAATTAAGAGAAAAAGCCAAAGAACTATTGGATACAGTAGGCATTAGAAAAGAAAGATTTGACGATTATCCGCATCAATTCAGTGGTGGTATGAAACAAAGAGTTGTTATTGCCATGTCACTTGCATGTAATCCAAAGATGATAATAGCCGATGAACCTACTACTGCATTAGATGTAACTATTCAAGCACAGGTTTTAGAACTCTTGAAGGAATTAAAAAGAAAATTCAATACTTCAATGCTATTAATAACACATGATTTAGGTGTAGTAGCTGAAACTTGCGATTATGTTTCAATAATGTATGCTGGAAGTTCAGTAGAATATGCTAATGTGGAAAGACTTTACAACAATACACTTCATCCATATACAGTAGGACTTTTCAATTCAATACCTAGTTTAGATGAAGACAAGGAAAAATTAGATGTTATACCAGGAACACCACCAAATCCATCTGATTTACCAAGTGGATGTAGATTCCACCCTAGATGTGTTCATTGCATGGAAATATGTAAAGAAAAAATTCCGACTCCTATAGAGGTTGAAGAAGGGCATTTTGTTTCTTGCTTCCTATATGATAAAGACCTAGTAAAGGAGGAGAAATAAAATGGGCGATGTATTATTAGAAGTAAAACATTTAAAAAAGTATTTTAATACAAAACAAGGTTTATTACATGCTGTAGATGATATAAACTTTCAAGTAATGAAGGGTGAAACACTAGGACTTGTAGGAGAGTCAGGCTGTGGGAAGTCTACGGCGGGAAGGGCTATACTTAGACTTCATGAACCTACATCTGGTGAAATTATATATGATGGTAAGGATATTGTTAAGTACAATAAATCTCAAATGAAAGAAATGAGAAAGAAGATGCAGATAGTTTTTCAAGATCCATATTCTTCTTTAAATCCACGACTAAGTGTATATGATTTGATAGCAGACCCACTATATGTAAACAATGATGTATTTCCAAAAAACAAGATAAATGAGCAAATTAACTATGTTATGGAATTAGTAGGACTTGAGAAACGATTGGCAAACTCCTTCCCTCATGAATTAGACGGGGGAAGAAGACAAAGAATTGGGATTGCAAGGGCTCTTGCACTAAATCCTGAGTTTGTAGTCTTAGATGAGCCTGTTTCTGCACTTGATGTTAGTATCCAATCACAAATACTTAATCTATTAGATGAACTGCAAAAAAACTTGGGACTCACATATATATTTGTTGCACACAACTTAAGTGTTGTTAAACATATTAGTGATAGAATTGCAGTAATGTATTTGGGTAATATAGTTGAGTTAACTGATTACAAGAGCATATTCAAACAACCACTACATCCATACACGCAAGCATTATTATCTGCCATTCCAATACCTAAAGTTGGTTTAGAAAGAGAACGTATTGTATTAGAAGGAGACGTACCTAGCCCAATTAATCCACCAGATAGATGTGTATTCTATGGTAGATGTCCTTCTAGAATGGATATATGCAATGAAGTTAAGCCTAAATTTGAAGAGAAAGAACCAGGCCACTTTGTAGCCTGTCATTTAGTATAAAAAAACTCCCTTAATGGGAGTTTTTTATTACATATGAATAGCTTGATCAACTGCAGCATGTGCTGCTTCCATTACTATTTCAGATGTAGTTGGATGTGGATGTATAGCGCGAGCTATATCATGCACAGTTCCTTTAAGCTGCATAACAACTACAGCTTCAGAGATCATATCTGTAGCATGAGATGCCATTATGTGTACACCTAGTACCTGACCAGAACTATTATCTGATATTATCTTTGCAAATCCTGTAGTCTCTCCTTCTGCTAATGCTTTTCCATTTGCACTTAGAGGGAATTTACTTACCTTTACATCTAATCCCTTTTCACTTGCATCCTCTTCAGTGATGCCAACGCTTGCAAGCTCTGGGAATGTATATATTCCAGCAGGAATTATATTGTAATCGATGCTAGTATCTTTGCCCATTATATTTTCAGCAGCTACTATTCCTTCAGCACTTGCAACATGTGCTAGTGCAAATTTGCCATTTAAATCTCCAATAGCATATACGCCGTCTATATTTGTTCTCATATGATCATCTGTAATTATAAATCCTTTTTTATTAAGCGCAAGATCTAATGCTTCAAGTCCACCTAAATTGGCACTAACGCCAAGGGATACGATGTACTTATCTCCAGTGAAGGTTTTTTCCTTGCCCTTATGTTCAATCACTACTTCATCTTCTGTAACAGACTTTAGGCTTGTTCCTGTAATCACATTGATACCATCTTTTTTAAGTTGTCTTTGAAGGGTTTTTCCCATTTCACTTTCAGTACCTGAAAGTATTTGTTTGGACCTTTGAATAAGAGTTACATTTGAGCCTATGGAGTTAAATAGAGTAGCAAATTCAACAGCTATGACTCCACCACCTATTACGATTAAATCCTTTGGAATTTCTTCAAGTTCAAATGTTTTCTTGCTATTTAATACCTTTCCACTTTTAACAGCTTCATCAAGTCCAGCAACCTTAGGCATGCTTTCAGTTGAGCCTGTTGCTATTATTAGGTTTTTACATGTGATAGTTTCTCCATTTACCTCAACTTCATTTTTGTTTTTAACTGTTGCCCATCCATCATATAAATCAACTTTATTCTTTTTAAATAGCATAGCTATTCCAGATACAAGCTTTCCTACTACATCATTTTTTCTTTGGATCATTTTCTTCCAATCAACATTAAGCTCTTCAGTATCAATGCCTGTAATTCCAAATTCTTCACCGTTATTTATATCTTTAAATAATTTTGCTGTTCTAAGAAGTGTTTTTGTTGGGATACAACCCCAATTAAGACATACTCCACCCAGATTACCATTTTCAACTACAGCAACTTTCGCCCCAAGCTGAGCTGCCTTTATTGCAGCTACATACCCTCCAGGGCCTCCTCCAATTACAATTACATCGTATTTCAAAATATCATCTCCTTTTATCTTCTATGTCTTAATAATAACACTTTTAGACCCATTAGTAAATCATTTAACAAACTTTAAGGTTCAATGTTAGAATGAGATAAAGTCTTAAAGTTTATTTGGATTATAGATTTTAAAAATAATCTACTTTTTTATAAAAATATTTGACAATATCAATTTATCTTATTGACAAAGGTGGCCACATACTATAAAATGAAAATTGTTAGAAGAGGTTAACATTGATAGAAAGATAGGTGGCATATATGACCAACAATGAATCAATGGAAATGTATTTAGAAACTATCTATATATTAGAAAGTAGTAATGGTCATGCACATGTATCTGAAGTTGCAGAGGGTTTAGATGTATCAATGCCAAGTGTAACAAAAGCTATGAAAGTCTTAAGATCAGAAGGGCTAATATATAAAGAGCCTTATGGAAGCATTACATTAACGGAAGAGGGCAGGGCGATTTCGGCTAATATACATAAAAAACATAAAGTAATCACCTTGTTTTTAAAAGATTCACTTAAACTAGATGCGGCTGAGGCAGAGAAAAATGCATGTAAGATAGAACATATACTAAGCCAAAAGATGTTGATGGCAATCAAAGAATATCTAAGGGCAAATAATATAGATTTCGAACAATAAAATATATTGGAGGCGTAGATATGGAAAACACTATAAATGACAAGGAAATGATAAGAGGCTATATGATGACAGAAGAACTAGGATTGGTTGCAGATTTATCGCAAGCAAATATAGATATGGAATATAGAATAAAAGGTGTAGAAACATCTGACAGCGAAATGAAAGATTTCTTGCTTACATTGGGATGTTACGAAGGAGAAACAGTCACAGTTATTTCAACACTTGGAGAAAACTATATAATAAATATAAAAGACGCAAGATATAGCATAGATAAGGAATTAGCGGAAGTTATTAGGATATAATTTTTTTGCCATCTAAGTTAGCTGAAGTTAACTTAGATGGTTAATTTATAAATTATTTGCAAATTTTACAAGGTAAAAGTTAGCTTAGGCTAACAAGTGAAAATATGGGGGGTATTGAGGATGAAAATAGCACTTACGGGAAATCCCAATAGTGGAAAGACTACACTCTTTAACGCAATAACTGGAAAGGTTGAATATGTAGGTAACTGGGCAGGAGTAACTATTGAGAAAAAAGAAGGAAAGATAAAAAAGAATCTAACTAAAGATGATATTACAGCTGTGGATCTTCCAGGAGCATATTCTATGTCACCATTTACATCTGAAGAAAGTATTACAAGTAAATTTGTTAAAGATGAAAATCCACATGTAATTATCAATATAGTAGATGCTACAAATCTAAGTAGAAGTCTGTTTTTTACTAGTCAATTATTAGAACTTGGGATTCCAGTAGTTGTAGCCTTAAATAAAAGTGATTTAAACAAGAAAAAAGGAACGACAATAGACATACATAGCTTGTCAAAGGAACTGGGATGTCCAGTAGTTGAAACTATATCTACACAAGTCAATAATAATGGATTAAAACAATTAATCGACAAGGCTATAGAAGTAAGTAGCTCAGTACAAACAGCTCCATTTAATTCATCGGGAGTAGATATGAGCGACAAAGACGCCGTAGAAGCTTCTGATAAGGAAAGATTTAAGTTTGTTAAAAAGTTAGTGTCTAAGGTTGAGGACAAAAAAATAAAGAGCAGTAGCCAGACAAAACAAGATTCTGTAGATAGGATAATCGCTCATAAGTGGATAGGTATTCCAATATTTGCACTTATAATGTGGGGAGTCTTTTCCATATCGCAGACCCATTTAGGGCCATTTTTAGCAGATACCTTTGTTGGCTGGATTGATATGTTTTATAGCTTTGTAGAAGGGGCATTAGGTGACAGCGTATCCCCAGTACTCAGTGCCATCTTACTTGATGGAATTATAGGGGGTGTTGGAGCAGTCGTTGGTTTCTTGCCACTGATCATGGTACTCTTCTTTCTTCTTGCACTGCTTGAAGATTGTGGCTATATGGCAAGAGTAGCTGTAGTAATGGACAGGTTTTTTAAAAAAGTTGGACTATCAGGAAAGTCAATTATACCTATGATAATAGGTACAGGATGTGCTATTCCTGGGGTCATGGCAACTAGAACGATAAAAAATGAAAGACAAAGAAGAACAACTGCAATGTTAACTCCTTTTATGCCATGCGGGGCAAAGCTTCCTGTAATTGCACTATTTGCTGGAGTATTCTTTAATGATGCAGCTTGGGTAGGTACATCAATGTATTTTATGGGTATTGGAATAATAATTCTTGGAGCTTTGATTGTAGTTAGAATTACAGGAGAGAAAAATGCCAGATCTTTCTTTATTATGGAACTTCCAGAATATAGATTTCCAAGTATTAAAAGAGCAACCATATCAATGCTATCTAGGGCTAAGGCCTTTATAGTTAAGGCAGGTACGATTATTCTTCTTTGCAATGCACTAGTGCAAATAATGCAGACATTTAACTGGTCATTCCAAGTAGTAGCAGAAGGTGCACAAGATACAAGTATTCTCGCAAGTATTGCATCACCATTTGCACTTTTGCTTGTACCACTCGGATTTGGTACATGGCAATTAGCAGCAGCAGCTATTACGGGATTTATTGCAAAAGAAAACGTGGTAGGAACACTTGCTGTTGTATATTCAATCTCAAACTTTATCAATGCAGAAGAATTTGAACTGATAGGCGGAGGAGCTGGAGGAGTTGCAGCAGCTATGGGACTTACTTCAGTTGCAGCACTTTCATACTTGGTCTTTAATTTATTTACCCCACCTTGTTTTGCAGCTATAGGAGCTATGAATGCTGAAATGGAAAATAAAACATGGCTATGGGGCGGAATTACATTTCAATTTGGCATGGGCTATGTAGTCTCATTTATAGTTTATCAAGTGGGGTCTCTTATGACGACAGGTTCTGTAGGTGGTGGGTTTTTACCAGGTCTAATAGCAGTAACTGCTATGATAGCTTATGTTATTTATTTGGTGAAAAAAGGAGATAAAAAGGCTGCAAAGAAAAGAGCAGCAATAGCTTAGGAGTGATTAAGAATGGTAAACTTTATAGTAGCATTGATTTTAATTGTTATAGTAGCTATTGCAATTAGGAAGATAGTAGTTGAAAAGAAAAAGGGTGCAAAATGTATAGGTTGCCCCTATAGTGGATCGAATAATAATTGTTGTAAATAAGAAAACACCCCAAATGAAAATCATTTGGGGTGTTTTCTTATACTATGGCATATTTATATTTGTTTAAGGGCTAGATGGTTAGGGTAAAACAATCTTAGACTATAAAT